>JAMPBI010000270.1 GCA_023666775.1 Alistipes sp.
TATGAATATCCCTGACGGGGTGGAGGACGAAGGTTTACCATTTAACTAAGTTCTATAAAGGAGGTAGTTATTATGTCAAATCCAGCACAGAAGGCTGAGAAGACGGATGGCGCAATAAAGAGAAGACCTATCCGCAGAAGAAAAAAGGTTTGCGTATTCTGTAGCGATAAGAGCAATGTTATCGATTACAAGGATGTAAATAAATTAAAGAGATTTGTATCAGAGAGAGGTAAAATTCTTCCTAGAAGGATCACAGGCAACTGCGCGAAGCACCAGAGAGCCCTTACCGTGGCGATCAAGAGAGCGCGTCACATTTCCCTTCTTCCTTATACATTGGATTAATGTTGTAATAGAATAATTGGATTGTAGAGAGGTGCCGGTATGTTCCGGCACTTTTTTTAATGAAAATCGGAAAAAGATAGATATTTTACATATTTTTCATATTATGGTATAATAAGCAGGAGTATGAAAGGAGTATGCTATGGGGTTTATAAAAAGGGTGAAGGATACACAGTTTAAGGTGTCCGGACAGTTAAAATCTTATCTTTCCTGGCCGGTCTATGTGGGAATGCTTTTTCTGGTAATGACCATTCCGATGTACATTATAGATTTGCATGCAGGCTTTTTGATGACGGGATTTGACGCGGTCTATTTTGTTATCGCGATTTTGTTGTTTGCCTATAAGCATAACTCTATTATGGCGTCGATGATTGATTTCGCGGCGAATTATTCGCAGGTTCAAAAAGGGCTGCTGAAAGAATTGTCGGTTCCGTATGGTCTGATCGATGAGAGCGGACGGATCATCTGGATCAACTACCGCATGAAGGAGATTTTAGGTAAGGAAAAAGAGCAAAAGAAGTCCATTATGGCTATTTTTGAATCGATCCGTAAGGAGAACCTTCCGTCAGAAGACGAGATCAAGGAAATATACCTTTCCTTTAATGACAGGGATTACCGCATAGAATTAAAGAAAGTCAATCTGAGTGATATCACGGAGGGACTTGATCTCATAGATGAAGAGAACAGCGGCGGTATCATTGCCATGTATATGTTTGATACGACGGAGCTGAACCAGATGATGAAGACTCTGGCGGAACAGCAGATGGTATCGGCATTGATCTATATTGATAATTATGATGAGATTGTTGACGCCTCCGAGGACGCTAATCTGGCAATGACGCCGGGTATCATTGAAGGCATGATCACCAAGTACATTTGTTCCCGGGGCGGTATCGTCAAGAAGCTGGAGAAGGATAAATATATCGCGATCTTTACTTATAAGGCGCTGGACGCCATGAAGAGCGATAAATTCAGCCTTCTCGGCGAGGTAAAGAAGGTTGACGCCGGTGAAGACAAGGCGTTTACGATCAGTATCGGTATCGGAACCAAAACAAACGACGAATATATCAAAAATCTGGAACTTGCCAAGTCGGCTATGGATCTGGCGTTAGGACGAGGTGGGGACCAGGTGGTAGTAAAGGATAATGAAAAAGTTGTCTACTTTGGCGGTAAGAGCCAGCAGATGGAGAAAAATACCAAAGTAAAGGCAAGAGTAAAGGCGCATGCGCTTCGTGAAATCATTAATAATAAAGATAAAGTTTATATAATGGGACATAAAATCGGAGATATGGATTCTCTGGGCGCGGCGGTAGGTATTTTCCGAGCGTCGGTACATCTGGGAAAGAAAGCGTATATTGTAATCAATGATGTAACGACGTCCGTGAAACCGATCATGGACAGACTGCTCACACTGCCGGACTATGAAGGCGTATTTATCAACAGTATGGCAGCGGAGGATACCGTGGATTCCTCGTCGGTCGTTGTGGTGGTAGATGTGAATAAGCCGAGTTATACGGAATGTGAAAATCTTCTGAGTATGTGCAGGACGCTTGTGGTGATCGATCATCACAGACAATCGGACGAAACGATTGAGGGGGCTATCCTCTCTTACGTTGAACCGAACGCGTCATCGGCAAGCGAGATGGTTGCGGAACTTCTCCAGTACATTGATAACGGTATCAAGCTGAAACCGGCGGAGGCGGAAGCGATGTACGCGGGTGTTCTTATTGATACGCAGAACTTTAATAATAAAGCCGGCGTGAGGACTTTTGAGGCGTCTGCTTTTCTTCGCAGGAACGGCGCGGATATCATTCGTGTACGGAAATCTTTGCGAAGCGATATGGACGAATATAAGGCGAAAGCAGCTACCATAAGCAATATGGAAGTGTACAAAGGCTGTTACGCATTTGCGGTTTCGCCGTCGGACGGACTGGAAAGCCCTACGATCGTAGCGGCGCAGGCTGCCAATGAAATGCTGGATATCCGGGGTATTAAGGCGTCGTTTGTATTTACGGATTATGCGGGTAAGATTTATATCAGCGCGCGTTCCATTGATGAGGTAAATGTGCAGATCATCATGGAAAAACTTGGCGGAGGCGGTCATATGAGTATTTCCGGGGCGCAGCTTAAAGACGTTACGGTAAATGAGGCCGTGGATATCGTTAAGAAGACGCTGGACGGCATGATTGAGGAAGGAGACTTATAATGGAAGTAATTTTACTGGAAGATGTGAAGACACTTGGAAAAAAAGGGCAGATTGTAAAGATTAATGATGGTTATGCCAGAAATTATATCCTTCCGAAGAAACTCGGAATGGAGGCGACCGGCAAAAATCTTAATGATTTAAAATTGCAGAAGGCAAATGAAGATAAGATCGCCAAGGAACAGCTTGACGCGGCGAAAGCGCTTGCGGCAAAAATCGAAGAAATGACGGTAAAAGTAAAGATTAAAGCCGGTGAAGGAGGAAGAACATTTGGTTCCGTATCCAGCAAGGAGATCGCGGAGGAAGCCAAGAAGCAGTTCGCGCTTGAACTGGATAAGAAGAAGATCGTTCTGGACGAACCGATCAAAACACCGGGAACGCACATTGTTACGGTAAAACTCCACAGGGAAGTCAGCGCGAAATTGAAAGTAACCGTAAACGAAATGTAATTGCAGGTAGGATTATGGACGAGGAAATCATTAAGAGTTCGCCGAACAATATAGAAGCGGAAAAATCCGTTATCGGTTCCATGATCATGGATATGGACGCGATAACGGCGGCGTCGGAAATCCTTACGTCGGAAGATTTTTATTATAATCAGTACGGCGTGATGTTTGACGCCATGATAGAGCTGATGAATGAAGGAAAACCTGTAGATGTCGTCACATTGCAGGAAAAGCTCAGTGAAAAAGGCGTACCGGAAGCGGTAGGAGGATTAAATGTCTTAAAGGAGCTGGTGCTGGCGCTTCCCACATCGGCAAATATCCGCCATTACGCGGCGATTGTCCGTGATAAGGCGGTACTTCGCCGGGTCATTACGGCTACGGAGGAAATCAGCAGGGAATGTTATCTGGGTAAGGACAGCGTGGAAGATATTCTTGCGGACACCGAGAAGAAAGTATTTAATCTGGTGCAGAATCGGGGTTCCGGTGAATTTGTTCCAATAAAATCCGTGGCGCTGGACGCGTTGAAGGGAATTTCACGGGCTTATCAGAATAAGGGTAATATCACAGGTATCCCTACGGGATTTACGGATTTGGATTACAAATTATCCGGCTTACAACCGTCGGACCTGATATTGATCGCGGCGCGTC
>JAMPBI010000271.1 GCA_023666775.1 Alistipes sp.
TGAGGGAGAATATCGAGGTGGGAGCCTATCTGGGCGACGATCCGCTAAGCGTGGACGAACTGCTTCACACTTTGGGTTTGTACGAACACCAAAACAAACGCCCGAACCAGCTTTCCGGCGGTCAGCAGCAGCGTACCTCCATCGGGCGCGCCCTTGTGAAAAATCCTGACATTCTCCTTATGGACGAACCGACGGGCGCTCTGGATTATAATACGTCCAAGGAAATCTTGAAACTCATCGAGACGGTGAGCGAAAAATACGGCAGCACGATTATCATGGTGACCCACAACGACGCCATTAAGGACATGGCGGACCGTGTAGTGAAACTGCGGGACGGAAAAATCCGCAGCAACAACGTCAACGCGGTAAAAGTGGCTGCGAAGGATCTGGAATGGTAGGCGGTAAAAATGAGAAATCCATTAAATCGAAGAATAAAAAGAGAACTTACGGGAGAGTTCGGAAAATATCTTGTGATCTTTCTTCTTATGGTCATGTCCATCGGGTTCGTATCGGGATTTCTGGTTGCGGACGGCAGCATGATCAAAGCCTACGACGAAAGTTTTACAAAATACAATATTGAGGACGGGCAGTTCCGGACGGAAAAGAAGTTGAACAAAGCGGCGAAAAAAAGCGTGGAGGAACTGGGAATTACCGTTTATGAAAATTTTTATGTGGACCTGAAGCTGAAAAACGACAGCACCATGCGTTTTTTTAAGAACCGGACGGAAATCGATCTGGCGTGTCTTATGCAGGGAGAATTTCCCACGGCGGAAAATGAAATCGCCATTGACCGAATGTACGCGGACAACAACGGTCTGACCGTGGGAGACGTTATCGAGGGAGAAGATTTCACATGGACTGTAACGGGGCTTGTCGCCTTATCGGATTACAGTTGTCTGTTCGCGAGCAATAACGATTCCATGTTTGATTCGGTGAAATTCGGCGTGGGCGTTGTGACGGACGAGGGGTTTGAGCGGCTCGACAAGGATCTGCTCCAGTACCGTTATTCCTGGATCTACAAGGAGAAACCGCAAAATGTGGAAGAAGAAAATGAGCGTGCGGACGACCTGATGGAAGATCTTGCGAAAGAAGTCACCCTTCTGGATTTTGTTCCCGCGTACTTAAATCAGGCGATCCAGTTCACCGGCGAGGACATGGGAAGCGACCGCGTGATGATGACGGTGCTTTTGTACATTCTGATCGTCATTATGGCGTTTGTGTTCGGCGTGACCATCAGCAACACGATCGTGAAAGAGGCAAACGTAATCGGAACGCTGCGCGCTTCGGGCTATACGAGAGGAGAACTGATCGTCCATTATATGACGGTGCCCATTCTGGTTACTTTTGGCGGAGCGATCCTTGGAAATATCCTCGGCTATACGGTGTTTAAAGAAGTCTGCGTGGAGATGTATTATAGCAGCTACAGCCTGCCGACCTACGTTACCGTATGGAGCGGGGACGCGTTTGTCATGACGACGGTTGTTCCCATTATTATCATGATCGTGATCAATTTCATGGTCTTAAACGACAAATTAAAACTGTCGCCCCTTCGTTTTTTGCGGCGGAATCTGAGCAGGAAAACACAGAGGACGGCGGTGCGGTTAAGCGGCAGGATCCCGTTTTTTACACGGTTCCGTATCCGCGTGATCCTTCAGAATATAAGTAACTATCTCGTTCTTTTTGTGGGAGTGGTATTCGCGAACCTCCTTTTAATGTTCGGTCTGATCCTGCCGTCCATTCTCGAACATTATCAGGGCGAGATCGAGGAAAATCTGTTGTGTGAACACCAGTATATGCTACAGCTTCCGTTAAGCTCCATGAATTCCGACAGCAAGCTGGAAAGTCTGGTTTCTATGCTGGTGTTTTCCTATTCCGTGGAGACGGAGAATGAGGACGCGGAAAAATTCAGCGCCTATTCTCTCCAGACCGTCGACGATACCATACCGGCGGAGGAAATCGTACTTTACGGCGTTGATAAAAATTCCCGCTATATCCATCAGGAATTGCGGGAAAACAACGTTTACATATCCTCGGGATTTGCCGAAAAGTACGGATATAAAACGGGCGATACCATTTTGTTAAAAGAAAAGTATAAACCGGACACTTACGTTTTTACCATAACGGGAATTTACGGTTATGACGGAACGCTTTCCCTTTTTATGGACAGGGAGTACCTGAACGAAACGTTTGACTACGATAAGGACTTTTTCGCGGGGTATTTCTGCGACAGCGCCATAACGGATATTGACGCAAAGTATATCGGTTCGGAGATCAATCTGGACGAACTGACGAAAATTTCCAGACAGCTTAACGTTTCCATGGGTTCCATGATGGGACTGGTGCAGGGATTTGCTATTGCGATTTACATGATACTGATCTACTTACTGTCCAAGATCATTATTGAAAAAAACAGTCATGCCATTTCCATGACAAAAATACTCGGCTACACCAACGGCGAGATCGCGGGGCTCTATATCGTCTCCACGACCATGGTCGTGGTGGTGTGCCTGCTTGTGAGTATCCCGCTTTGCGCCGCGATGATGAAATTCATTTACGACGCAATGATCAAGGTCATGATCTCGGGGTGGATACCGTATTATCTGGATCCCATGATACCGGTGAAAATGTTTTTTGCCGGAGTGATCGCATACGGCGTCGTGGCGGTGCCGGAGTATAGACGGATTAAGAAAGTGCCGATGGACGCGGCGCTCAAAAATGTGGAATAAGGAGGTTTACAATGAAAAAGCGTATTATCGGAAAGCTGATCACGTTACTGATCGCGGGAATACTCATTCTCTGTCTTGTGGCGATGGGCGGAGGCGAAAACAGACAGGTAACGGTCATTGTGGAAAAGAATAAGATCATGTCCGCCGGGAATGAGGATAAAGGGTCCAATGAGATTTCGGGAAATATTGCGGACATGGCGATGAAAAAGTCGGAGACGGTCAGCGTCAAGGCGGAAGCAGACGGAACGGTCACGCAGGTCAAAGTTTCCGAGTGGCTTCGGAATAACAGCCTGAACCAAACTATCGAGGATTTTTCCACGCTGGAAAATATAAAAAACACCGAGGGGGACGAGGAATTTACGAGAAGCGGAAACATGCTGGTCTGGGAAAACCATGGCGAGAACATTTCTTATGAGGGAACCTCTGACAAGGAACTTCCCGTTTCCGTAAAAGTGCGGTATTTCCTGGAAGGAAAAGAAGTTTCGCCGGAGGAACTCGCGGGGCAGACCGGAAATATCAAGATCCGCTTGGAGTACGCGAACCACACGGAGCAGACGGTATTGGTGGACGGCGTGGAAACGCGCTCCATAGTGCCTTTCGTAATGTGTTCCATGCTGTATCTCCCATCGGATATTTTCAGTAACGTAGAGGTGGAAAACGGCTCCGTCATGGAGAGCGAGGGGCAGAGCATTGTTCTCGGCTACTGTATTCCGGGTGTTTCGGATTACTTTGATCTTGCTTCTTATGAGCCGACCGAGGAAATCGAGTTTGATGATTTTGTGGAAGTCACGGCGTATGCCGAGGAGTTTGAATTGGAGTTTACGGCTACCGTGGCGGCGGTGGGGCTGCTGGACGAGCTGGAACTTGAGGATCTGGAAGATATCGACGAGATGATCGACGACATGA
>JAMPBI010000272.1 GCA_023666775.1 Alistipes sp.
CCGCACGCTGCCAGTATCGGCAGCATTGCCAGTGTCAAAAATGCCAGTTTTAGTTTTTTCTTCATAATTTTTCTCCCTTTGTTTTTGTGGATTTCGTTTTTCCCCTCGCTGCGTAAACATCATCGCTATTCTATTGCGTTAGGACTGGTGAAGAAATTTTCGCCTGCAGGCACACTCAAATCATACTGAATGTCGGATATCTTCAACTCTCCCGCGATACCGCTGTCCAAGAAGTCCTCAACAAGCTGCAGGAAGAGTTCGACATACTCTTTATCCGGTTTATAGATATCAACATCTATTGACGAAACAACTCTGATTTCATATTTTTCTCCGTCTTTGTCCTCTGTCACAAAAGTAAGTTCCATATACCCGCCTTCTCTTTCAGGGAAAATAACACCTCTATATTCTCCTTCCGGAGTAGTGAGCGGTTTATATAAGTGAATGATATAATCACTGTTCATAAACTCTATTCCTCCGGAATGGTTTTCGTCTTTCCATGAATAGTCGGAATAACTAGGCGTCTTCCACTCATCAAACTCCAACGAGATCGAGGAAGTAAAGAAAATATCCTCCGTAAAGTACATCTTATTGGTCACGTCGCCCTGCGAAATCTTTGCCGTATCCCCAGCCGTATCCGATACCTCTTTTGCAGCCGTTTCAACCGCGTCCGTCTCCTTTTCCGTCTCCTTGGACGCGTTTTCGGTTGTCCCCGCAGACACAGGAGTTTCCGTCTTGTTGCCGCACGCTGCCAGCACCGTCAGCATTGCCAGTGTCAAAAGTGCCAGTTTTAGTTTTTTCTTCATAATTTTTCTCCCTTTGTTTTTTGTGGATTTTGATTTTTCCCCTCGTTGCGTAAACATCATGTCACATGTACTATATTGTTTCTTTATCCGGTTTCTCTAACCGGAATTTCTAAAATCATCTTGCATTGCCGCATTCTCCATGTAAAAGAAATAAATTTGGGTTGACATTTGTGTACCCAAATTATATCATCGCGGTATACAAATGTCAACCCAATTACCGAAAAAGTTCGTATAAAATTATAGTTGGTAAAAAATTTCTTATTCCAGCGTCCCCGACAGCAAATGCTGATACATATACAACGCGTCGGAACTGTCCTTCAGCACCTTCATCAGTTTCTCACTGGGTTCCCCGTGATTATCGTGATAATCCCATTCATCATACTCCGGATTTATGTGAAAAGCCAGTATCTCCTCTTCCGTTGAGAACTCCGCGCGGATCTTATCTGTATTTCCTCTTGCGTCCAGACGTATCCACTTATCAAGAGAAGAAATGTATACCGTATTCAGCCCATGAATACAATAACCCGACGCCGGAGTATCGTAAAGCGTGAGCCTCTGATAACTGAAACCGCAGGGAATATTATTTGCCCGCAGCAGCGCCGCCAGCAAATTCGCTTTCGCCCAGCATATTCCCACGCCCTCCCGCAGTACATCGCTTGCCGAAACCGTCACACGTCTGTCCTGAACGTCCCAGGAATGATGGATTTCGTCTCGTACAAAATAATATGTATTTTTCACCAGATCCAGCTCCGTTTCGGAAGCCGCCCGCAGTAAATCCGCCTGCTTCCTGACCGCCGCATTATCAAAATCAACATATTCCGAACATGTTAAATATTTGGACAAATCCTTTTTCATAATCTGACTCCTTCGCGTGTTTTTACCAATGTATCACGTTTCGCCGCCAAAAACAATATACATTTACTTAAAAGCCAAAGTATTGTATAATCAACAAATACAATCAAAAAAGGAGAACCACAATGAACAAAATTCTATGCTACATTTACGACGGAATGGCGGACTTCGAGATCAGTCTTCTGCTGCACCGTTTAAAAAATACAGGCAAAAAAGAAATTGTTTCCGTATCGGAAGCTCTGGAGCCGTTCTACGCCCAGTCCGGTCTGCAATATGTTCCTCAGGTGAAAATCGAGGATATCGGCGGTATCGACGAGTTTGACGCGCTGATCATACCGGGCGGTCCCATCAACAACAACCAGAACGCCATCTGCCCGATCATAAAAGAAATGACGGCAAAAAAGAAACTGACAGCCGCAATATGCTTCGCGCCCCAATTCTTAGGCAGAGCGGGCATATTGCGGGACTATCAGTTTACGACTTCCTGTTCCGAAGATAAAATCAAAAGCCTCGGGTGCGAGGATCCCTTTTACCGTCCAAACTATGTGGAGGCAAGAACCGTTTGCGACCGAAATCTCATTACCGCGAAAGGTTACGCCTTCGTGGATTTCGCGGAAGCGGTATGCGACTATCTTCACATCTTTGAAAACGAACAACAGAAATATGAGCAGCTGGGGCGGGTAAAAGAATAAACGCCCCTACTTGGACACCTTTTCCAGCAAATTCATTTTCATTTCGTAATACTTCGGCGTCATATCCAGATAATGAATGTGAGGATTTTCAAAACGCTGTTCCTCCTCCCAGATCTCGTTATCAAGCTGTTCTTTTACAAAGCGGGCAGTCTCCTTAACCGGAACCGTTTCCGTCACACGCATTCCGTCGATGATCACCGGCTCCTGCAAACGCTTAAACGTGCAGTTTTCAAAATACCGCACTTTCCACGGCTTCTGCGGATCGATATAACGGATCCTGCCCTCAAGAACCTCGTCCTTATTCGCGATGATATCCGCGATCGCCTTTCCCGCCTCGTCATAAACGCGGTAAACGTCTTTCAGTCCCGGGTTCGTGATCTTCTCCACGTTCTCGGACACCTTGATCCTCGGGGAAAATGTCCCGTCTTCTTTCAGAACGCCGGCAATCTTATATACGGCGCCGAAAACCGGCTCCGACTTCGCCGTGATCATGCGCTCGCCCACGCCGAACGAGTCGATACACGCGCCCTGCGCGATCAGCGAAGAAATCGTAAATTCATCGAGACTGTTGGAAACGATGATCTTACAGTCGCCGCAGCCCGCCTCGTCCAGCATTTTACGCGCCTTAATGGAAAGATAAGCCAGATCGCCGCTGTCAAGCCGGATCCCTTTCAGCCTCTTCCCCATCGGCTCCAGCACCTCATGCGCCACGCGTATCGCGTTGGGAATACCGCTCCTTAAAACGTCATATGTATCTACAAGCAGAACGGTCGCGTCGGGATAGGTCTTCGCGTAATTCGCGAAAGCCGTAAACTCATCTTCATAGTACATGATCCAGCTGTGCGCCATGGTTCCCGAAACCGGAATATCAAACATCTGACCCGCGAGAACCGTCGCCGTGGAATTGACGCCGCCGATCGCGCACGCCCTCGCGCCGTAAATGGCAGCGTCCATATTATGCGCCCTCCGCGCCCCGAAATCCGAAACGCTTCTGCCGTCGGCAGCCTTTACCACGCGCCTTGCCTTCGTGGCGATAAGGCTCTGGTGGTTGATCTGGGCAAGGATCGCCGTCTCCACAAGCTGGGCGTCGATCAGCGGCGCGACGATGGTCATAACCGGCTCGTTCGGGTACATGATCCTTCCCTCACGGAACGAATAAATATCGCCCGTAAACTTAAAATCCTTTAAATACTGCAAAAAACGTTCGTCGAAAATCCCCTGATCCTTGAGATAGGCAATATCCTCCTCCGTAAAATGC
>JAMPBI010000273.1 GCA_023666775.1 Alistipes sp.
GTTTTGAACTGTTAAATCTGGATTTTTCCCCAATCAAGGGACCGGAAGGAAATATCGAGTATCTGCTCCATCTTGGGAACCGCCGGGACGGGACGGGAAAGGACGAAGCGCCATTTAATATTCATGAAATTGTTGAAAAAGCTCATGAAGTATTGTAAAATAACGGTATATAATGACTTATAAGAGGTAACGGTATGCATAAGTTTTATGTGGTAACAAATAAAGTAAAAGATCCCGATTTTTCTTTTACATACGAGATCGTGAATTATCTGAAAGGAATGGGGATGGAATGTCTCTGTCAGGATAAGGACGAGGATTTGAAGTACACAAGGTTCCGGTATACCAACGCGGACAAGATACCGGAGGACGTGGACTGCATTATCGTACTCGGCGGCGACGGCACGCTGATCCAGGCTTCACGGGATCTCAATAAAAAGAATATACCAATGCTGGGCGTCAATATCGGTACGCTGGGATTTCTTACCGATGTGGACAAGGAGAATATTTACGACGCCCTGTCGTCCATCATCAAGAAGGATTATGAGATCGACAGTCGTATGATGCTTCACGGAAGCGTGTTCCGGGGCGGCGAGATGATCTATGACAATACGGCGCTCAACGACATCGTGATCAACCGGTGCGGTACGCTCAAGGTTATTGATTTTGAGGTTTATGTAAACGGGGAATACTTAAACGCCTATTCGGCGGACGGCGTGATCATCGCCACGGCGACGGGTTCCACGGCGTACAGCCTTTCCGCGGGCGGTCCGATCGTCCAGCCCAACGCGGAGATCATGATGGTCACACCGATCTGTCCGCACACGCTGAATAAGCGGAGTATTATTTTAAGCAGCGACGATACGATCGAGATCATCATGAGCGATAATAAAGGACTGAAAGAGGAGCGCGTCGCTTCCTTTGACGGCGAACTGTTCTGCAAAATGGTTACGGGGGATAAGATCGTTATCAAAAAAGCCAATACGAAGGCGGATTTTATCAAGACAAGCAAACTGAGCTTTTTGCAGCTGATCGGTAAGAAAATGTATAATTGAATGGATCGGAGCAGAGAGAATGAAGAAAAGTTTAAGGCATGGTAAGATCATCGAACTGGTGGAAAAATATAATATTGAAACGCAGGAAGAACTGGCGGCGCGTCTGAACGAAATGGGCTATGACGCGACCCAGTCCACGGTTTCCAGGGATATCCGTGACTTAAATCTTACAAAGATCAGCATTGAGGGTGGAAGACAGAAATACGCGTATCCGGGTACGGTTTCGGAGGAATTGAACGAAAAATATACAAGAGTCCTGCAGCACGGCTTTGTCAGTATGGACACGGCGCCGGGACTTCTGGTGATCAAGACGGTTTCGGGAATGGCGATGGCGGTTGCCGCCGCGGTTGACGCCATGAAACTGGACGGGATCATCGGCTCCATAGCGGGGGACGATACGATCATGTGCGCCGTTAAGACCGCCGAGGACGCGAAGGCGGTTATGAACGCCATCAATAAAGTAGTAAGGAGATAACGGGCAGAAAATGCTGGTAAATTTACACGTTAAAAATCTTGCTTTGATCGAGGAAGCGGATATTAATTTTGAGGACGGATTAAATATACTGACAGGAGAAACGGGAGCCGGTAAATCGATACTTATCGGCTCCGTTAATGTTGCGTTGGGAGGCAGGGTAAACGCGGATTTCATCAGGAAGGGCGCGGAGTACGGTCTGTGCGAACTGACGTTTCATGTAGCGTCGCCAAAGAAGATCGCCGCGTTGAAGGATCTTGACGTGGTGGATCTTGAGGAAAATACCGTCCTGATCTCCCGAAAGATCCTTCCAAACCGCACGGTCATCAAGGTGAACGGCGAGACAAAGACGATCGGCGAGGTGAAAGAGATTGCCGCCGTTCTTATCGATATCCACGGTCAGCATGAACATCAGTCGCTGATGAACAAGGCGAATTACGCCGATATCCTCGACCGGTATTCGGGAGAAAACTGCCAGAAAGTAAAGGAAGAACTCTCCGACCGTTACGGGGTCTATCTGGACGGCAAAAGGGAACTTTCGCAGTACGATATGGACGAGGAGCAGTTAAACCGCGAGCTTTCCTATCTGGAATACGAGCGGAAAGAAATCGGGGAAGCTGCTTTAAACGCGGGGGAAGACGAAGAACTGGAAGCCTTGTTCAAAAAATATAATCATTCCAAAAAAATCATGGAAAATATCAACGAGGCCTATCAGCTCCTTAGCGGTGAGGAAGAAAGCGCTTCTTCCCGGATCAGCAGGGCTTACCGGAACATTTCGGCGGTTACGGAATATGACAAAAATCTGGAAGGAATCTTTGAGCAGATACGGGATATCGAGGATCTCGTCAACGGCTTAAATTCCGACCTGAGCGAATATATGTCGGATATGGAGTACGACGAGGAAGAATATAATACGGTCAGCGAACGTCTGAGCATGATCAACCGTTTAAAACAAAAATACGGTAATACCATTGACGATATCATGGCATACTATGAGAAACAGGGTAAAAAACTTTCCGATTTGAAAAATTATGACGAAAACAAGTCCAGACTTTCCAAAGAGCTGGAAAAGGCAAAAGAGGAGGTTCTCTCCCTGTGCCGCGAATTGTCGCGGATCCGGCAGGCGGCGGCAGAAAAACTGTCCGCGGATATTGTGGGCGCGTTAAAGGAACTGAATTTCCTTGACGTGCGGTTTGAGATCGGTATTTCGCAGCAGACGGAGCATTTTAACGCGGACGGCTTTGACGAGATTGATTTTCTGATCAGCACCAATCCGGGAGAGGACTTAAAACCGCTTTCCAAGGTGGCTTCCGGCGGCGAATTGTCCCGTATCATGCTGGCGGTAAAGGCGGTGCTTGCCGACAAGGACGATATGGAGGCGCTGATCTTTGACGAGATCGATACCGGTATCAGCGGAAGGACGGCGCAGATGGTTTCCGAGAAGATGAACGCGATCAGCCGTATCCATCAGGTGATCTGTATCACTCATCTTCCGCAGATCGCGTCCATGGCGGACGAACATTTTATCATCGAAAAAAAGGTAAATAATGGCAGTACGGTCACGTCGATCCGCCATTTGGCGGAGGATGAAAGCGTTATGGAACTTGCGAGGCTTTTAGGCGGCGTTTCCATCACGGAAAACGTTTTAAATAACGCGAAAGAAATGAAAGATTTGGCACTTCGCTCAAAAAATACTAAAATGATATAAAGGGAACTACACATACTATTTTCAACGACAATAGAAGAAGGAGGAAATAGTATGAACGCGTATGCCAAGTATAAACTATTCCTGTATGTCTTGCTGACAGCAGGAATAATTAGTTTGTGCGGATTTGCATTTTATATATTTACGTCAAGAGTTCCGGATAAGATTGTGTTAAAAGAAGATAACGAAAGCGTGATCGACCTGAAACTTCCGTTTACCGGGGAGATCAATTCCAAAAGCGTAAACGGGGATTACGTTTCTTCCGTTAATTTTAATTATCCGGTGTCCATCGCCACGGGGGAGCCGGCTTCCTATGATATCCGGCTGAAATTATTCGGGTTTATCCATTATAAGGATATCACTC
>JAMPBI010000274.1 GCA_023666775.1 Alistipes sp.
GGGATCGTAACCGACGTGGGCAAACATTACGCCAACGTCCGTTCCATTATCGACGATTCCAATAACGTAAGCGGCATGCTGATCAACACGGGAGCCATCTGTACCGTTGAGGGAAGCCTCAATCTGATGGATTCCGGCTACATTTATGTAAAATATTTTAAGAAGGACGCGGAGGTTTTGGACGGCGACAAAGTCGTTACTTCCAATATCAGCAGTAAGTATTTGGAAGGACTTCTGATCGGTTATGTCAAGGAAGTGACCATGGACCCGAACAGCCTTACGCAGTCGGGATATCTTATACCTGTGGTGGATTTTGAACACCTTCAGGAAGTTTTGGTTATATTGGATAAGAAGTGATATTATGAAGAGAAAACTATGCATTACGGCGCTTGCCATCGTTTGTTACTGTTTACAGTCAACCCTTTTTAAGACCCTTGCGATCGCCTCCATATCCCCGAATATCATGATATTGATCCCGATCTGTTTCGGATATTTTAAGGGCAGGAACGAGGGGATTTTCGCAGGCTTCGTCACAGGGCTGATCTACGATATATATTATACCTCTCTGTTAGGTTTTTCTATCCTTGCGTTTACCTATATCGGATATATCGCAGGTCTGTTTCAGAAAGAATACGATCAGAAACGAATGATCATTCCAATGATAATTACCGTCGCGGCGTCTTTCGGCTACGAGTTTTTAACATACATAGGAGGATTTCTGCTGTATAATAAGCTGGACATGTTTTATTATGTGGGAAGGATCATTATTCCCGGAACCATGTATACCATAGCGTGTATGGCTGTTTTATATAAGCCGATGTACTTTTTGAGCGGTGTTTTTGAAAAGAAAGATAGAAGGAAAGTGACCGAATATGTATCAGGAGATTAAGGACTATATCCTAGCCATGTTAAGATCGAGGATCCTGCCTCTTGCGACGCTGTTTATCGTGATGATCATTATTCTGATACAGCGTCTGTTTGAGCTGCAGATCATTCAGGGCGAAGATTATCTGTCTTCCATATCCAGCGATATCGAGACGACAAGAAGCATTGCCAGCACCCGCGGCAATATTTATGACTGCAACGGCGTTCTGCTCGCGTACAACGATCTGGCGTTTTCCGTTAAGATCAGCGACAGCGGCAAGTATGAAACGCTGGAAGCGAAGAACACGATCATTAACGACGTGATCGTCTCCACGATCAGGATCCTGCAAAAACATCACGAAAAAATAAGCTGCGATTATTCCATTGTGGTCAATGAGGACGGCAAATATGATTTTAACGTGTCGAGCGAGAACGCAAGGCTCCGTTTCTTACGCGACAGCTACGGCGTAAAGACCATCAGCGATCTGAGCAACGAACAGGTTCAGTCCACGGCTCTTGACGTGGTGGAATTTCTTGCGGGCGAAAAATTTTATGGCATTGATCTGGAAAAATATCCGCCGGAAATGGTGGTTTATATTTTGAATTTCCGTTCCTATATGTCGGCAAATTCCTACCAGCGGTACATGGAATTTACCATGTCGTATGACGTTAATGACGAAACGGTGGCGGAAATCCTGGAAAATTCCGGTTCCCTGATCGGCGTGTCTGTTTCGGAGGAATATATCCGCAAATATGTTGACGGTTTCTATGCCGCCCATATTTTAGGCTATACCGGTAAGATCTCCACGGACGAACTGGAAACGCTGTCGGCGCAGAATAACCAGTACGCCGCCAACGACATGGTCGGAAAGTCGGGGATCGAGCAGTCCATGGAGCTGTACCTTCAGGGAACGAAGGGATCAAGAACCGTTTATACGGACAGAGTCGGACGTATTACCGAGATCATTTCCCAGACGGAACCGGTTACCGGGTGCGACGTTTATCTGACCATCGACATCGAGCTTCAGAAGAAGGTTTACAAGGCGCTGGAACAGCAGATCGCGGAAATCCTCGTGGGTAAGATCACTACGGGCGACGAGCAGTATACCTACAAATCGGACGGAACGACCATCGACGATATTCTGATCCCGATCAAAAACGTGTATAACGCGCTGATCGAAAATAACGTTATTTCCGTTAATGAGATCGCGGGGCAGAAAACGTCCACGGAAACTTCGGTGTACGCCAAGTTCCTCTCAAAACAGGATGAGGTTTTGAACCGTGTTTATAATGAACTGATGGATAACGATACCCATTACCAGTATCTGAGCGAGGAAATGCAGGTATACATATATACCATTTACCAGAACCTTGTGGCGGACGGTATCATACTGAGCGCCAACGTGGACAAGCTGGATTCCGTGTACGAGGAGTGGGTGGCGGAAACCATCAGCCTGAAAGAATATCTGTCCTATGCGCTCGCCAAGAACTGGATCGACGTTTCCAAATTTACGAACGCGGAATATTCCAGTCTTTCCGAGGCGTATAACAGTCTTGTGAAGTATATTATCGAGGATTGCAAAAACGACACGGAATTTACCAAAAAGATTTATCGTTTTATGATACGGTACAGCCAGTTATCGGGAAGCGAGATCTGCGTTCTGCTTTACGACCAGGGCGTGCTGCCTTATGATAACGATTCCTACGGCAGGCTGATCATGGGTACGTTAAAGCCGTATGATTTTCTTGTGAATAAGATCCGGCGGTGCGAGATTACCCCGGCGCAGCTTGCGCTGAGGCCATGTTCCGGTTCCACCACCATTATCGATACGCATACGGGGCGCATACTGGCGCTGGTATCGTACCCGAGTTACGATATCAATATGCTTTCGGGAACGGTTGACGCCAATTATTATTACCGGCTTTTAAACGACGGTTCCAAACCGCTCATCAATAACGCGACCACCACGAAGAACGCGCCGGGTTCCGCGTACAAGATCGTAACGGCGATCGCCGGGCTGGAAACCGGCGTTGTGGATACGGTTGAGGAGATGGAATGTAACGGTATATACGAAACGGTTACGCCAAATCCGAAATGCTGGGTTTATCCGGGAAGGCACGGCGATGAGAATATCGCCACGGCGCTCCGTGATTCCTGCAACGTATTTTTCTATGAAGTGGGTTACCGTCTCGCGACGAATAACGGTACCAATAAATACGATAGCAACCGGGGAACGGATATCCTTGCCGATTACGCGAGACAGCTTGGTCTTGCGACGACCACCGGCATTGAAATATATGAAGCGACGCCGACGGCGTCCAATGACAACGCCGTTTCGTCGGCGATTGGACAGGGCCGTAATAACTTTACGGGGCTGAATCTTGCGCGATATGCGTCAACCATTGCGAACAACGGTGTTTGTTACGATCTGACGCTTATTGATAAAATTGTGGACAGCAGCGGGAATAACGTGTTTGTCTCCATTCCTATCGTGACCAGCACCATGAACGACGTTTCGGATTCCACATGGAACACCGTTCATCTGGGTATGAGACTGGTAAGCGAGTCTTCTTCTTATATGACTTCCATAGGAATGGAAACCGGTTCCAAATCCGGTACCGCCCAGGAGAAGACCACTTATCCCGACCACTGTACCTACATTGCCTACGCGCCGTTTAACGATCCGGAGATTGCCGTATCCACGGTTATCCAGAACGGTTAT
>JAMPBI010000275.1 GCA_023666775.1 Alistipes sp.
GCATATGAAGAAGAAAAGCTGGAATATATGGGGAGGATTGTTATGTATCGCGGGTGTATTGAGCCTGTTGTATTTTATATTTCTGCTGGTGTGGCTGGGACCGTCAACAACATTTACTTATTTCTGGCTGATATTGGCGTTTGTCTGCGGCGGAATGGGGCTGTCGCTCGTGTTCGCGAGAGGGACGCTTGGCAGGCTTCCGCGGTGGCTGCGCTTTGTGGTCGAGGGAATAGTGGCGGCAGGCTGCGCGGTTTTTATTTTTGTGGAAGCGGTTATTATTTTGTGGGGAAGTAAGACGGCGGGAGAAGTGGACTATGTTATCGTTCTCGGAGCAAAGGTAAACGGTACGTCGCCGTCGCTCAGTCTGAAGGCAAGGCTGGATACGGCGGTAATTTACCTGAAACAGTTCCCTGACGCGAATGTGATCGTCAGCGGCGGACAGGGAACGGACGAAGGGATTTCCGAGGCGGAGTGTATGTACCGTTATCTGGTGGAGGCAGGTATCGATAAGGAGCGGATCATTCAGGAAAACCGTTCCACGAATACGAGGGAAAATCTGGAGTTTTCCGCGGCGTTTCTCGATAAGGAGCAGGATTCGGTGGTGATCGTCACCAATGATTTTCATGTATTCCGGTCTGTGAGGATCGCGAAAAAAATGGGGTTTGCCGATGTGAGCGGTCAGGCGGCGCCGTCGCTGTGGTATCTGGTACCGACGAATTATATGAGGGAATTTCTTGCGGTGGTGAAAGATTTTCTTCTTGGAAATATTTGAACAGTTTGCTATACTATATCATGTTAAAAAGTAATTAATCAGGAGAACGAAGATGGAATCGATCGAACATCAGATTCATTATTGTTACGAAATATTAGATAAATACGGCATGTCGGATATGACGGAGACATTTAAGGAGGAGATGGTCCGTGCAGGATATTTGATCGCTATGCTGGACGGCGAGATGGATAAGGCGGAATATACGACCCTGAATATTATGTTTGATACCCAGTATCGTCCGGAAACGTTAAGACAGCGTTTTTTTCAATATCCGGAGAGCAGGGATTTCTTTTTGAATAAAGTTCCCGAAACGATTAAGCGGATCTGTGAGGAGGAGAAGAAAGCGAATTTCGGTATTCAGGCGACGCTTGCCGACGCAAGGCATGTTTATCAGACATTTAAGCAGGCGGGCGCGATCCTTATCACCTGCAACGGCAACCGAATGAAATATCAGGTGATCGGTCTGGAGCGGTATCTGCGGGGGATCATCCGCCATATTATGTTTGTGGAGAACCGTCTGGACGATGTTGCCAAGGTGGATACGGTACAGAATAAAGTGGGGCTGGCAACGATGGAGCAGGAGCAGCAGATGCGTCTTGACAGGCTTTTGACGGAACTGAACGCAATGGTGGGGCTGGAGTCGGTTAAGAGAGAGATCCATGATCTGGTAAATCTCATGCGCGTCAAGATGATCCGGAAGGAACACGGACTGGAAGCGCCGTCCGTTTCCATGCACCTTGTGTTTGCCGGAAATCCGGGAACCGGTAAGACGGTTATGGCAAGAAAACTTGCGGAGATTTATCAATGTATCGGTGTTTTGGAGACCGGCGTTCTTGTGGAGACGGACCGCTCGGGAATGGTGGCAGGCTACATGGGTCAGACCGCGGAACTGGTGCGCCAGAAAGTGGAGCAGGCGCAGGGCGGCATTTTATTTATTGACGAGGCGTATACGCTTTCCAATTCGGGGAGAGAAGGAGATTACGGTCAGGAGGCGATCGATACCCTTCTTAAATTAATGGAGGATAAACGCGATGAGTTTGCGGTGATCGTTGCCGGTTATCCCCGGGAAATGGAGGAGTTCCTAAATTCCAATCCGGGACTGCGCTCACGCTTTAACAAATATATTTATTTTGAGGATTATACCGCCAATGAATTGTACGATATTTTTCTACAGATGTGCGCCAAAAACGATTACCGTCTGCAGCCTCATCTGGAGGAGAAAATGTTGTATATCATTGAAAAGATGATCGCGAAGCAGGGAAAGAAATTTGCCAACGCGAGAGATATCCGTAATTTTTTTGAAAAGGTTGTGACAAATCAGGCAAACCGTGTGGTGACGGTGAATCCTTCCAATGTGGAGGAACTTCTCACGATCACGGAGCAGGATCTGGATCTGGGAGGCAGTTATGAATAAGGATTTAACGGTGGGAAAACCGGAAGTTGTTTTATGGAAATTTGCGATCCCGTTGTTCGGAAGCGTTATTTTCCAGCAGATGTATAATATCGCGGACAGTCTGATCGCGGGACGGTACGCGGGAGAAAACGCGCTGGCGGCAGTGGGAAATTCTTATGAGATCACGCTGATCTATCTGGCGTTCGCGTTTGGCTGTAATATCGGGTGTTCCGTTATTGTTTCACAATTGTTCGGCGCGAAGAAATTCAGTGATATGAAGACGGCGGTGTGGACGACTTTGATCGCGAGCGGTATCCTGTGCGTTGCTTTGATGGCGCTTGGATTTCTTCTTGGACCGTTGCTGCTTCGGCTGATCAATACGCCCGAAAATGTTTTTTCCGACTCGCTGCTTTATCTGAATATCTATACGGCAGGACTTATTTTTCTGTTTTATTATAATATCGCGACCGGTATTTTTTCGGCTATGGGGGACTCAAAAACGCCGTTTATTTTTCTGGCGTTTTCTTCCGTCGCCAACATTATCATGGATTACATATTTGTAAAGAATTTCGGCATGGGAGTGGCGGGCGTCGCTTGGGCGACATTTATCTGCCAGGGGATAAGCTGTGTGCTTGCGCTGATCACCATATTCCTGCGGCTTTCCAAAATAAAGACGCAGGGGAGGATCGAGAAGTTTTCCGTACCGATGTTCCGTAATCTGGCGGTGATCGCGATACCAAGCATATTGCAGCAGAGTTTTGTCTCCGTGGGAAACATTATTTTGCAAAGCGTCATCAATGTGTACGGTTCCGGCGTCATGGCGGGATATTCGGCGGTGATCAAACTGAATAATCTGGTCATTACGTCTTTTACGACGCTGGGAAATGCCATGTCGAATTTTACGGCGCAGAATATCGGGGCGAAAAAGCTGGAGCGGATCAAAGAGGGGTATCGCGGCGGACTGATCCTGATCTATATTATCTGTATTCCCGTTATAGCCCTGTATCTTTTGTATGGTCAGGATTTCATGAGGTTTTTCATGAAAGAAGAGAGTGCCGAGGCCGTCGCAACGGGCGTTAAGTTTATCCGTATCGTGGCGCCGTTTTATTTTGTCGTCGGTACGAAACTGATGACAGACGGTATTTTGCGTGGTTCCGGCGCTATGAAACAGTTTATGGCTGCCACGTTCATGGATCTGATACTGCGGGTAATTCTTGCGTATATCCTTTCCGGACAGATGGGGTCGGTGGGGATCTGGTATTCCTGGCCGGTGGGCTGGATTTTGGGAACGGCGCTTTCCTTGTATTTTTATCTGGGCGGAAGCTGGAAGAAAGGATTATTCCGTACCGGAGAATAACGCGCATGGCGCGGGCTGTTTTGTCATTTTGGACAGGACGGCCCTT
>JAMPBI010000276.1 GCA_023666775.1 Alistipes sp.
GGTCTTGGGCGGCTGCTGCGGCACCAATCCGGATTATATCGCCGCGCTGTGTAAAATGCTTGAGGGAAAGAAGCATGTAAAGACAAACCCGGACATTCTGCCGGCGGTCTGTTCGGCGACCAATACGGTTGTGATAGACCAGCCGCGCATTATCGGGGAGCGGATCAATCCTACGGGAAAGAAACTTTTTAAGGAAGCGCTTCTGAATAACGATATGGATTATATCTTAAATCAGGCGATCGAGCAGGCGAACGGAGGGGCGGACATTCTGGACGTCAACGTGGGGCTTCCGGGCATTGACGAGAAAGCGATGATGATAAAGACCGTAAAAGAACTTCAGGGGATCGTGGATCTGCCGTTACAGATCGATACGACCATACCGGAGGTTCTGGAAGCGGCGCTGCGCGTGTACAACGGAAAGCCGATCGTCAATTCCGTGAACGGGGAGGAAAAATCGTTAAACGCGGTGCTTCCTCTGGTGAAAAAGTATGGCGCGGCGGTTGTGGGACTGACGCTGGACGAAAAGGGCATTTCCAAGTCCGCCGACGAGCGTTTTGCCATAGCGAAAAGGATCATGGAACGCGCGATGGAATACGGTATTCCGAAGAGGGATATTTTTATCGACTGTTTAACCCTCACGGCTTCGGCGGAGCAGGAATGTGTCATGGAAACCCTCCGCGCCTTAAAGCGGGTGAAAGAGGAACTGGGACTGAAAACGGTTCTCGGCGTATCCAATATTTCTTTCGGTCTGCCAAACAGGGAGCTGATCAATCATAATTTCCTTACCATGGCGTTGACCCACGGTCTTGACCTGCCGATAATCAATCCGAACGTGGCGTCCATGACGGGTGCGGTGCGCGCCTACAAACTTCTCATGGCGATCGATAAGGATTCGATGGAATATATTGCGGCTTATAACGCGGCAAAGCAGCCGGATAAGAGCGATAAGGGCGCGGCGGAAAAAAACGCCGGGCAGCAGGTATCGCTGGAATTTGCGGTAGAGGCGGGCTTAAAGAGCGAAGCGGGAAAGATAACGGAGGAACTTCTAAAGACCAAGGACGCGATGGACATCATTAATACCATGCTGATCCCCGCGCTGGACAGGACGGGAAACGAATTTGAGAAAGGAAAGATCTTCCTGCCGCAGCTTATTTTGGCGGCGCAGGCGGCGCAGGCGGCTTTTGATACGATAAAAAAGACCATGGTAAATACAAACGGAACGTCCGTTTCCAAGGGAACGGTCGTAATCGCGACGGTAAAAGGCGATATCCATGATATCGGCAAAAATATCGTTAAAGTCCTGCTGGAAAATTACGGATATCATGTGGTGGATCTGGGAAAAGACGTGGACTATCAGGCTGTGGTGGACGCGGTAAAAGAGCATGACGCCAAACTGGTCGGTCTGTCGGCGCTGATGACGACGACTCTCGTTTCCATGGATAAGACGATACGGCTTATCCGGGAGAACGGACTGGACTGCAGGGTCATGGTGGGAGGAGCCGTGCTGACGCCGGAATACGCGAAACAGATCGGGGCGGACTTTTATGTAAAGGACGCCAAGGAATCCATTGATGTGGCGAAAAGGGTGCTTAACGCGTAGGGAGGCTTCCCAAGTTTCGCATTGACATTTTTTTATCAATGCGATATAATGTGCCCTAGGCAGACATAGATATGGAAGGTGGATAATTGTGGAAGAAAAGCATATATCCAGCGCCGTGGTCCGAAGGCTTCCGAGATATTACCGGTATCTGGGCGAGCTTATGGAAAGCGGCGTAGAGAGAATCTCCTCAAATGAACTCAGCGAGAGAATGAAGGTGACGGCGTCGCAGATCCGGCAGGATCTGAATAATTTCGGCGGTTTCGGGCAGCAGGGCTATGGATATAATGTTTCCTATCTCTACTCGGAAATTGCCAAGATCCTCGGGATCGATACCGCCCATAACATGATCATTGTCGGCGCGGGTAATCTGGGGCAGGCGTTGGCGGGCTACGGAGATTTTGAGAAGAGGGGATTTATCGTTAAGGGAATATTCGACATCAACCCGGAGCTGACGGGACATTCCGTCCGCGGCATTACCGTGAAGATGTTTTATGAGATGGAAGAATTTGTTAAGAAAAACGATATCGAGATCGCGGCATTGACGATCCCGAAGGAAAGCGCGGTGGAAGTTGCCAATATTCTTGTGGAAGCGGGGATTAAGGCAATCTGGAATTTCGCCCACACGGATCTGAACCTTCCTAAAGAAATCGTTGTGGAAAATGTGCATTTATCGGAAAGTTTAATGCGGCTGTCTTATAACATTGCCAGCAGAAATAATAACAAGTAACGAAATCAGGTGGTTTTATGGCGGATTTTTCAATTGAAGCGTTAGAGCGCGGTCTTTCCAAAAGAAAGATACCGCTTCTGATCTTGGACGAACGGTATAATATTGTGATGCCCGACAAGGATAAGACGCCGCAAATCAGAAAATTGGAAGCTAAGATTAACGCTCTTCTAAAAAAGCAGGGCAAAGTGACGAATGATATTAAAGAAGTAAAGAAGATCAAGGCGCGTCTTTTGCAGGACGTGGTGGACAATATGGACGGCGAGGGCAAAGAGTCGGCGCGTCAGAAGAAGATGGATAAGACGCAGAAACTCATACAGGAAGCCAAGGCAAAGCTGGAGGAGCTGGAGGATTCGGAACTTTCGTTACCGAGAGAACTGGAGAGCGCCAACCGGGAGCTTCTTTTGGAGTTCATTCAGGTATGCTATGGAAGAATGAGCGCGAACCGTGAAGATATCGAACTGTTAGACAAATGGATCAACGAGATGCGCGTGGAACTGAAAAAGAAACTGGTCATCAAGCAGGAAAAAGAGACAAAAAACAGCAATATTTACGCTTATATGCATGATCTGCTGGGACCCGGTCTGATCCAGATGTTTGACGAGGCAGTTTCACAAAGCCGGTAATTGGGACCCTGCGGGTAATTCCGCGGGTTCTTTTTGTTTGATAGGAAAAAGTTTTTGGAGGGCAGGAATATGCAGTATGTATTGGACGGCAGTGAAATGAAAGAAATCGACGATTACTCCATCAAAGAGGCGGGGATTCCGTCCCTCGTGCTGATGGAACGGGCGGCGCTTGAGGTCTGCAAGGCGGTAGAGGAAAATTTTGCGAAAGGGCTCGGGGTATTATCCGTATGCGGAATGGGCAACAACGGCGCCGACGCCGCCGCGTGCGCAAGGATCCTGTCGCAGAGGGGATACCGGACCGCGGTGTGTCTTGTGGGAGAGCGGGAACGCGCCACGAAGGAAATGGACACGCAGCTTTCCATATTGGAAAAACTTTGTGTGCCGACTGTCACAATGGACGAAATAAATGACTATGATATTATTATAGACGGAATATTCGGGATCGGGTTATCAAGAGAAGTATCGGGAGAATATAAGCGCGCGATCGACTGGGTCAATGCTTCGGGGCTTCCCGTGGTCGCGGTGGATATCCCCTCCGGCGTGGACGCGTCCGAGGGCAGGATCCTTGGGGCAGGTGTGAAGGCAGACTATACGGTTACTTTCGGCTATCCG
>JAMPBI010000277.1 GCA_023666775.1 Alistipes sp.
CGCACCTGTTCAAGTCGATAACCTGTGATAATGGTTCGGAATTTCTTGGATATGAGCAAATGCAACAATCCTGTCTCAACCCCGGAGCGGAACGCACAACAATTTATTACTGTCACCCTTATTGCAGTTCGGAACGCGGTAGCAATGAAAACGCAAACCGGATAATCCGGCGTTTTATCCCAAAAGGAATGGACATATCGGCGTACAGTGATGATTATATCCATGATATCCAGACTTACATAAATACCATGCCGAGAAAGATATTCGGCGGTAAATCATCAATGCAGTTAGCAAACGAATATGGTTTTGTATAAACATAAGGTAACTGAATGAGCGAGGAAAAAGGCATGGAAAAGAACCATGTCTGTAAAGTGCGCGTAAAATCCGGAATTGATACGCAGTAGCAATTCCGGACGGCACATTTTCATCATCTGGATTGTATTTTAAAAAAACATTAGAAAAATTCCTAAATTTCGCTTGACATTTTCAAAAAATCGTCTAACACGACAGCGTAAAACGCCTGCATGACTTCCGCCAGTTTCTCCGGCGCCTCCGTATTTACTTCATGCCCCGCTTTGCCGATGATCTCAAGCACGGCGTTATCCAGATCTTCCGCCAGCTCTTGCGCCGCTTTTTTATTCGCCCGGTCTTTCTCCCCGCAGACCACCAGCACAGGACAGGAAACGTTTTTAAGCGAACCGCTGAAATCCAATTCCATCATACTTTGGCATATCTGAAGAAAATCGGATTTTCCAAATCCTGTCTGCCAAAACATGGACCGCGGCATAAGACGAAAGAGCATATTCTGAAATTTCAAAAGTCTTTTCGGCATTTTATACTGCGCGCCGATCAGCACCAGCGACCGAACCCTCTCAGGATATTCAACGGCATAATTTAACGCCAATACGCCGCCCAGCGACAAACCGCATAAATCGAAAGGTTCACGGATCTTATCACATTCCTCTTTAAAAGCCGCATAGAGATTTTTGTAAGTCGCCTGCCCGTCGCGCACCATTCGCGCCAGATCGGGACATACGCTGTATTCCGCAGATTTTAATTGTGCGACAGTCTTCTCCCAACTTTTCGGAGACTGTCCTAAACCGTGTAAATATATTTGTTTCATAATGCCGCCCTTGTATGATTTTTATTGTCTTAAATATCATTCATTTTGTAAAAAAATGATTTTCCTCAATAATCCCCGCGGCGCAGGCCGCTTTTTCGATTTCGGTAAAAAACTTTGACACCATGTTTAACACATCGCACAAACGGAATTTATCATAGAAATCCATCTGCTGCCGCTCCCATGCTCCATGTACAAACTGATTCCGTATTTTCCTGACTTTGTTGAAATACGCCAATTCTTTGTCCAGTATTTTCCCGAGATCACAATGGCAGCACTGACCGATTTTTCCAAGATAAAACGAAACCGTACTGCTGCCCTTCTCTTTTTGTCCAAGCACAGCCGAACGTTCCTCGCAAAACCATTTTGCGATCTCGCCCAGGGAAGACTCCAGATACGAAAGGATCAGGATCAGCAGCGTACCTTTATTACGTCGCGGGAAAGTTTTTCCCATGTAACTACCGGTGAAAACATGTACGCAGGGTCAAAAAGATCGTCCAGTTCCTCCTCCGTATACTCCTTTTCACGGCAATCTTCCGTCAGTTCAAACGAAATGTTCGAACCTTTTATAAGTGTTTTTATTTTTTCTTCCAACTGACACAATATAAAACAGCAATAATCATTGATCTCCGCCAGTTCTTCTTCATATTTTACAAATGGATACACGGAACTGATACTGGAAAACAGTGAATATGTACGCTCCGTATTTCCGTGTAATTCACGGCTTTCTATTAAGCCTTCTTTGTTGAAATATATTTTCATGGGGGTCTCCGTTTTTTATGGGGAAGTTAAAATTTCTCCCTTGCTGACATAATAATAGCGCAAATTATGTTCAAAATCAATCAAGTCCTTATTACCGCCTTAAATCCGAAATTCCATCGTCTTAACCCTTCTGCTGCCGAAAGCAATACTTTCCTTTGCCATGTCCAACCACCGCTTCAATGATCCCGTGCTCCACCATTTTCCTTAAAAGATCAGAGGCTCTGGAGGCTTTAATATCAATTGCCTTCATCACATCCGACCGTCCAAAAATCGTCTGACCTGGAAATGTCTCACGCAGCTTCAAAATATGACTTACTGTTTTTGGCTGAAAAGCATTTGCAATGTCCGCTTTTAAAGCACCAATGTCCGGTTTTACCGTTTCAATGTACGGTTTTTCTACTTCTTTGAAGTTGCCGCTGATATGCAATGTCCGGTTATGAAGCGGATGTTTCTCATTCAGCAGGAGATTGCGGAGGAACGCCTCAAGGAACTCCGTCGTCTCGTGAATGCCGTTTTTCAGGTCATTGTAATTTGCCCTGACCAACGCATTCCGAAAATACCACGCATTCTCGGCAAAGATATCGTTCATCACGTCAAAACCTAGCGTGCGCAGATACTTGATGAAGAATACCGCCGTTGCTCTGGTGTTACCCTCACCAAACACATGGATCTGCCACAGTCCGGATACGAATACTGCAAGGTGGTGAATAATCTCATCTATCGAAAGGTTCTTATAGGAAAACTTTTTCTCCTCAAAGAAATCATAGTCAAGCGTCGCCCGCAGTTCCGTGGCGCTGCCGTAGAGCACGGTCGCTCCATTCAGTACCCATTCCTTTTTCGTGATGTTGTAATCCCGAATGCGTCCGGCATGGGAATAGATGCCGGTAAACAGTTTTCTGTGTATGGAAAGGTATTCATTCGGCGTGAAACTGAAGGCACGCTCGGAAAGAAGCGCGGCAATCCGTGCGGAAACCTTGTCAGCCTCCTCGGTACGGTCTGTTTCATCGCGGGTAGGATTTTTCTCGTAGTAGGTCTGCAAAAGCGCATTTGCTTCTTCAAAGGAAATATCGCCCTCGATATTCCGAACGGCAGTATGCACCAGATATTCTGATGTTTTCAACCCGTCAACCGCCTGCAGACCAATGGCAGTATGCCACGCATATCCCTTGTCCCGCTTTGTCGGTTCTGTTTCTTTGATATATTCTTTAAATGGATCTTTGTTCACTTCATGTCACCTCGCTTTTGTGCTTTCCGCAAATACTAAAACCATTATGTCCACTTATCAATAAGAATTGATCGGCTAAGGCTTCTTTTTAAGTTTAGATTTTCAACGTCCATAGCTCCCTCCTTCCCGGAACATCAATTTTACTATTCCAAAAATGATATTTAACATTAACCCGCCTGTTTTCAAGCATTTCCACGCTTTAACCGTCTTTGCGGGACAATAGGACACCCCCTCAACATATTTACCATTGTCCAAACTAAATCAACATCAAACAACTCACTCCTTAACTTCGTCATTTGTATAAAAACAATTCTTATCACCTTTTTTCACTATGCTGTGAAGATTTTTAATACTTTCCAAATATTCCTCTTCAACTGGTGACAAATTCTGTTTCTGATATTTTCTATATTCTTCTGTTGCTTTTTCGATTGCTTGTACATGACTTAT
>JAMPBI010000278.1 GCA_023666775.1 Alistipes sp.
CATCTTAAAATCCTCTTTACCGTTAAAAAACTTCCTTTTAATACGCCGTATTTTTCCAACGCTTCAATGGCATACGCGGAACAGGTAGGCGTATAAATACAGCTTGCGTGTCCCTTTAACGGCGAAAGAAATTTTTTATAGAATTTTATGATACCGATGAAAAATTTTTTAATCATTTTCACTCACATTCTTGATAATCCCATGAATCCCAGAAACGTGCAGAAGTGCGCTTTCCGTTTCTCCATAGCCTTTTCCCTTTAATGAGGTTCTGGCAACAATTACAATATCATATCCCGGTAAAAATCTACCGGTATTCAGTCGGATGCTTTCTCTGATTAATCGCGTCAGCCTGTGTCTGACAATACTATTACCAACTTTCTTACTTACGGAAATACCAAATCTTGAGGTATCCGTCCCATTTTTCAAAATATACATTACCAACAACTTATTCGCGCGGGACTTTCCGTAAGTATATACTTTCCTAAATTCCTTGCTATTCTTTATAACAGTAAATTTACCCATAATACATTCCTGATTATAGAAGAAAAGGCCACATATCTGCGGCCTAAGCTGATAATACTTTTCTTCCCTTTGCTCTTCTGGCTGATATAATCTTTCTTCCATTCGATGTACTCATTCTTGCCCGGAAACCATGAACCTTAGATCTTGATCTCTTCTTTGGCTGAAATGTCATTTTCATAAAAACACCTCCTTAACAAAACTTATATATGGTAAGCATATTTTGTCCTTATTGATTAAACATATAGTTTGTATTATATTAGAAAAATGCGCTATAGTCAAGTAAAACGTCTAAATAATAATCCACAAAGTTATCAACACTGTTTTAACTTATCCACATTTCTGAAATTTGGTTACCATAATTATATCCACAAAATGTGTAAAACTTGTGGATAACTAGTGTAAAAGTAATGAAAATAATGAATATCTTATAGCTGTAAAGTTATCAACTTATTAACAAAATGATAAAAATCCGCATTATGTTAATCAAAGTTATGTAAATCAATTTCGTTTATTATTCCTTGAAAATTCGGCAGGATTAGTATATAATATAAATTGAGATTGTGTCGTTAGGAGAAAAGATATGCTGGAATTGATTAAGAAAAATTGGGATAATATCCTGGAAACAATGAAAAAAGAATATGATATTTCCGACGTATCTTTCAAAACATGGATTTTACCCCTTAAAGTCTATTCTGTGGAAAACGACACGGTTAAGATCTTAGTATCCGAGCAGCCGATGGGTTTAGATTATATCAAAAAAAGATATCTCACTCCTCTCCAAGTTACGATCATTGAAGTGATCGGCAAAGAAATCAAGGTTGAGTTTATTCTTCCGGGCGATACTCAGAATGATAAAAAGAAAGAGGAAGTTTCTTCCTATAATAATGGTATTCCAAAATCAAACTTAAATCCGAAGTATACTTTTGATACTTTCGTCGTCGGTAATAATAATAATTTCGCGCATGCCGCCTGTCTCGCGGTCGCCGAATCACCCGCGGAAGTTTATAACCCGTTGTTCATTTACGGAGGCGTTGGACTCGGCAAGACGCATTTAATGCAGTCCATCGCTCATTTTGTGGAAGATAACAGTCCGCAGCTCAAAGTAAAATACGTTACTTCCGAAGAATTTACCAACGAACTGATCGAATCTTTAAAGAACCAGAAATTAACGAACAGCGAATTTCGCGAGAAATACCGTAACGTAGACGTATTGCTAATCGACGATATCCAGTTTATCATAGGTAAGGAAAGTACCCAGGAGGAATTTTTCCATACCTTTAACACGCTTTACGGTTCCAACAAGCAAATCGTTATTTCTTCCGATAAACCTCCAAAAGAAATGGAAACTTTGGAAGAACGCCTCCGGACAAGATTTGAATGCGGTCTTACGGTCGATATCCAGATACCTACCTATGAGACAAGCATGGCTATTCTGGATAAAAAAATCGAAGAAGAAGGTTATGTCATTCCTTTTGAAGTAAAAGACTTTATTGTAAATAATATTAATTCCAATATCCGTGAATTGGAAGGCGCTTTAAACAAACTTACCGCCTTTTCCAAAGTAGCGAAAACGGACATCACGCTGGATCTTTCCAAAAATCTGTTAAAGGATCTGATCTCGCCGAACGCTCATCACGATATTACGGTTGAATATATTATCCAGGTGGTCGCCGAACATTTTGGAATAACGACTGCCGATATTCTTTCCGCGAAAAGAAAATCCGAAATTGTTTACCCGAGACAGATCGCTATGTACCTGTGTCGTAAATGCACCAACGAATCCCTTATTTCCATCGGTAAATATATGGGGGATCGGGATCACAGTACGGTTATACACGGCACGGAAAAAATAGAAAAAGAATTAAAGTTTAATGAAAACACCCAAAATGTGATTAACGTTCTCCTAAAAAAGATCAATCCAAATTAAACCGAAATTAACCTTTAATGGAAATTTAACAGACCGGACAATTTTATTCACATTTTTTAAGTATTTATCAACCTTTAATCTACAGTGTTTCAACATAGTTATCCGATTACCGGATACCGATATTTACTTGGCTCAAAGGGGTTTTCAACATACTAACACCCCCTACTACTGATACTACTAAAATAAATATATATATTATTTATATTGAATGCCTGAAAGGAGAATACATCACATGAAAATTTTATTTAACAAGGCATCTCTTTTACAAGGAGTCAACATTGTTTTAAAAGCGGTTCCTTCCAGAACGACAATGCCAATCCTTGAATGTATCCTGATCGACGCGACCGCTAATGAAATAAAATTCACCACAAATGATATGGAACTGGGAATTGAAACGAAAGTCGAGGGAGAAATCTTAGAAAGAGGAAAAATAGCGATCGACGCGAAAATGTTCGCGGATATCGTGAGAAAACTTCCTGACAATGAAGTAATGATTGAGACGGATAATAACTTTAACGCGATCATTACCTGTGAAAAAGCAAAGTTTAATATTTCTTCAAAGTCAGGAGACGATTTTTCTTATCTTCCTTTCATTGAAAAAAATAAATTTATCACGATTTCACAATTCGGATTAAAAGAAGTTATCCGGCAGACGATTTTTTCCATATCCGACAATGAAAGTAAAAAATTAATGACGGGGGAATTATTTGAAGTAAACGATAATATTTTAAAAGTGGTTTCTTTGGACGGCCATAGGATTTCCATTCGTAAAATAGAGATAGAAGGCAACGGCAATTCCATGAAAGTTGTCGTTCCCGGAAAGACTTTGATCGAAATCAGCAAGATTTTATCAAACGAAGTGGAAGACAAAGTAAATATTTTCTTCACAAGTAATCATATTTTGTTTGAATTTGACAATACTATAGTTGTTTCACGTCTGATCGAAGGAGAATATTTTAAGATCGATCAGATGATTTCCAGCGATTACGAAACAAAAGTAGTGATCAATAAAAAAGAGTTTTTAAATTGTATCGACAGAGCGACTCTTCTTGTAAAAGAAGGAGATAAAAAACCTATTATCATCAATATTA
>JAMPBI010000279.1 GCA_023666775.1 Alistipes sp.
TGTTTTTTTACTTCTATCATTCGGTCGCGGAGTTCCGCCGCCGTCTCGAAATCCAGTTCCGCCGCCGCTCTATGCATTTTCTTCTCAATCTCGGCAGCAAGTTTTTCCAATTCTTTCCTGCTCATGGATTCCAGTTCTTTCTCGTTATCCTGTACGGCGTCCACCGCCTTGGAAATGCTGATCAGATCCCGTACCGCTTTCCGGATCGTGGCAGGCGTGATACCATGTTCCTCATTATACTTCTGCTGGAGTTCTCTTCTACGGTTTGTCTCGTCAATCGCTCTCTGCATGGATTCCGTAACGGTATCCGCATACATGATAACATGTCCGTCAACGTTACGGGCAGCACGTCCCACCGTCTGAATGAGCGACGTCTCCGAGCGCAAAAATCCTTCTTTATCCGCGTCGAGGATCGCCACCAGCGTGATCTCGGGAATATCCAGTCCCTCTCTCAAAAGATTGATACCCACAAGCACATCAAAAACGTCCATTCTCATATCCCGAATGATCTTCGCCCGCTCCAGCGTATCCACATCGGAATGAAGATACTTGACGCGGATACCCAGTTCCTTCATGTACTGTGTTAAATCCTCCGCCATTTTCTTGGTCAGCGTGGTTATCAGAACTTTATTTTTCTTCGCCGTCTCTTTATTTACTTCCGAAACCAGATGGTCGATCTGCCCCTCCACGGGGACAACGGTTATCATCGGGTCAAGAAGCCCTGTAGGACGAATGATCTGCTCCACCCGCATAAGTTCATGCTCCGCTTCATACACGGACGGCGTGGCGGAAACAAACATCATCTGGCTGATCTTTGATTCAAACTCCGAAAACTCCAGCGGTCTGTTGTCTTTTGCCGAAGGAAGACGGAAACCGTAATCTACCAGCGTCGTTTTGCGCGACTGGTCCCCCGAATACATTCCGCGTACCTGCGGTATCGTAATATGCGATTCGTCCACTATGATCAGAAAATCGTCCGGAAAATAATCCATCAGCGTATACGGCGGAACTCCCGGCGCCAGTCCCGACAGATGACGGGAATAATTCTCGATCCCCGAACAAAATCCGGTCTCCCTCATCATCTCAATGTCAAAATTTGTCCGTTCCTCAATCCTCTGCGCCTCGATCAGCTTTTCTTCCCCTTTAAAATACGCGATACGTTCCTTCAATTCTTCCTTGATATTCTCAATGGCAGCCTCCATCTTATCCGGCGCCACAACATAATGGGAACCCGGAAAAATAGCCACATGATCCACAAAATTCTTAATCTCTCCCGTAAGCACGTCCACTTCGGATATCCGGTCGATCTCATCACCGAAAAATTCAATCCGAAACGCCGTATCTCCCGAATATACGGGAAAAATCTCGATCACATCGCCTCTTACACGGAACGTCCCCCGCTTGAAATCCATATCGTTTCTGTCATACTGGATATCAATGAGCTTGCGGACAAGCTCGTCCCGATCCTTCTCCATACCCGGTCTCAGAGAAATAACCATCTCCTTATAGTCGATCGGCGCGCCCAGACCGTATATGCAGGACACGCTGGCAACAATGATCACGTCATTTCTTTCCGAAAGCGCTGCCGTAGCCGAATGCCGCAGCTTGTCAATCTCATCATTGATCGACGAATCCTTCGCGATATAAGTGTCCGTGGAAGGCACATACGCCTCCGGCTGGTAATAATCGTAGTAGGACACAAAATACTCTACCGCGTTGTTCGGAAAAAATTCTTTAAATTCTCCGTATAACTGGGCTGCCAGCGTTTTATTATGCGCAATCACAAGCGTCGGTTTATTTAATTGCTGGATTACATTTGCCATTGTAAACGTCTTACCGGAACCCGTAACTCCCAGAAGTGTCTGGAACTGATTGCCTTCCCGGAAGCCTTTAACTAATTCTTCGATTGCCTGCGGCTGGTCGCCGGTAGGGGCGTATTGTGACACTAGTTCAAAATGGTCCATAATATTCTCCTGATTGCATTATTCTAAACTGCCGGAGAAACCCGGTAGTTACCTCTACATCTGAATTTTCCCTCTTTATAAACATTATCCTGCCGCTCAGATTTTCATTATAGCATATCTATAAAAAAAAGTACAGACCAAAATCGAACTTTTGTTCTATGATTGAGAGAGCTTGACAAAACTAATGTGCGCCTTTAGAATAGGATCAATAAAAAACAGGCTTTACCCGTTTTTTGAGTTATTTATGAGTTATTTATGAGATATTTAAGGAGTATAAATATGGAAATAGAACAAATTTTAGCAGAGATGAAAAGGAATAGCAATTTCGATGTAAAAGAACCCAGCGGATTGCCGGTAATTAGTGAAAATCATGAAATACCGGAAGACATAAAAAAGTTTTACTCCTTATGTGGCGGCATTGAATGCTATGTCAACGACGGTGGATTTCCGCTCGAAATCTTGGAACCAACAAAAGTTATGCTATCGAATTTGGTGCTGTTAGGACAAGAATATGAAGAGGATATTTCTTCATCGTGGTATACTATTGTTAATGCGGAAGATGGAAACTATATTTCGATTGATTTTGGCAGCAAAAGACCAGGGTGGTGTTACGAAAGTTTTGAATATTCACATGCCGTAAAAGATAATTGTCCTATTATCGCAAAATCATTTACCGAATTACTGCTAAATATTTTCCGATATACAGGAGACTACTTTTTTTGGAAAGAGGAAGACGCAGAGGATTATGGAGACGCTTATGATAATATAGAATGAAAAATAAACCGGATATTGTAACAATAGGACAATGTTCTAACAAATGATTTACACTTTTGCGGTTCGCCTATGAACAGACCTTTTGAGAGGGTAATGAGATTGTCAACAAAAATAGAAGAAAATATTGCAAGAGAAATCATATCAAATATGTAAATTCCGGATTATGGAGGTGTATTATATGCTAAAAGCAATAATTTTCGATTTTGATTATACATTAGGAGATTCTACAAATGGTATTGCATTAAGTATAAATTATGCTTTAGAAGAATTAGGTTATACAGCCCCCAATATTGCAGATATAAAAAAGACAATAGGATTATCTTTAAAAGAAACATACTTCAGACTAACATCGAATGATAATTTAGATGAGGCAGAGCAATTTATTAAACTGTTTCATTCAAAAGCTGAAAGTGTTATGGTTGCCAACACCGAACTTTATGTTGGAGTAAAAGATGTTTTGCAAAAGCTGAAAGCCAAAGGATTTAAGATAGCTATTGTCACAACAAAATTACATTATAGAATTGAACAAATATTAAGCAAATTCGATGCAAATGAGTTGATTGATATTATTGTGGGAGCTGAGGATGTAAAAATAGAGAAACCTGATCCGGAAGGATTGCTTTGGGCTATTGAACATTTGGACGCAATGAATGATGAGGTACTTTATATTGGGGATAGTTTGGTTGATGCTAAGACGGCTGAAAATGCAAAAGTGGAATTTGTTGCTGTACTAACGGGAACGACCACAAAAGATGATTTTAGAAGTTATAATAGTGCGTATATAGGCGAAAACATATC
>JAMPBI010000027.1 GCA_023666775.1 Alistipes sp.
TGTTAAGAATGACGGGAAAACCGCATTTTACGACGAAGCAAACGCCGTAGATAAATATCAGAAGGCTGCCGTAGGACAGACTCCGGGAAACTGGGGTTCAACAGTCAACCTTACTACTGCCGCCAATGGATTCCGGGCAGAAAATATTATTTTTGAAAATTCCTTCAACAGATATGTAACCGATGAGGAAATTGACGACGGTAACGGTCGTGCAAAGAACACCGACGTAAAGACATATACCAAGAAGGAAAGATCATGTACCCTGTACAACAGAGGCGCGGATAAGATTGAATTTTACAATTGCCAGTTCTTAGCAAGTCAGGATACACTCTACACAGGCGACGCAAACGAATATTCCTATTTCTATAACTGTTTGATTGAAGGAACTACCGATTATATCTGTGGCGACGGCAATGCTGTATTTGATCAGTGTACATTAAGCTGGTACGGATATAGTGACAGAAAGCAGGCTGGCGTCCTTCTCGCTTCCAAGGGATCGGCTACATACGGCTACTTATTCAGTAACTGTACGATTACTTCAACCACCTATCCGGGAATTGAGACTCCTGCGGCGGGACAGATCGGCAGACCATGGAATACCGATACAGAAAAAGTTCTTTTTGCCAATACGATTATTGACGGCGATCTGATAACACCGGAAGGTTGGACATATATGTCCTCATCATATCCGCCGGAAAATTGTACAGCATTATATGAGTACAATACCGTATATTCCGATGGTACAAAAGTTGACTTATCACAGAGAAAATCTACCGTTTTGGACGATATTTCGGAATATCCGATGTCAAAATACTTAAACGGCTGGACGCCTGTGTATCTTGGCGCGGACTATTCAGACGTAATTGAACAGATATTTGAAACCAAGAAATTAAATCCGGACGAATACAGCAACTTTGATATCGTAACAACCGCTCTTGACGATGTTATCCGGGGTAAATTTGCCGCAGACCAGGCTTCTGTGGACGCTATGGCAGACGCTATAAAAGACGCCATTTCTAAGCTTACAAAAGGAACCGCTCCTGTTGCTCCTGACCACAAACACACCTACGGCACAGAATACAAATCCGACGGTGAAAATCACTGGAAAGAATGTGAATGTGGTGAAAAGAGCGAGTTATCGGCTCATACATTCGCGTGGGTGATCGATAAAGAAGCCACCGAAGCTGAAAACGGAACAAAACACGAAGAATGTAGTATTTGTGGATATAAAAAGGCTCCCGTACAATTCTCCGCAATGTCAAAAACAGATGATGAGGACGAGGAAGAAGACGATATAGCACCTGTAAAATCGGTTAAGACCGGCGATGACACCAATTTGATGTTGTATATCATGCTGATGTTGATATCCGCCTTGACCTTACTTGTAAGTATAAGAAAAGATAAAAGAATAACTCTTTAAATCAAAACACCCGGAAGAACCGAAACCTCTTCCGGGTGCTTTACTTCTCTCTAAATTAAATCACATCTCCCCATAAAACTTTTCCAATCTTCCCAAATCCATTCCTTCCCGAATGATCTCATACAGTTTGGACTGTTTTACAAAAATATCCCCATAACAGTTAAGTTTCAGCGGATCCACTTCTCTTAAAGCCGTTTCGGCAAGTCTGCGGTAATCCTCCCAGTCAACGGTCATACCCCGGTGCTTCGCAAAATCCAGATATTCATATAAATACGTGTGAAGAAAATACGCTTTGATTTCTTCGCCGTACTGCTCCATGAACGGCGTACCCTTCATAAAATTCCACACGGCGTACTGCACGTCGGCGTGCTGCATTAAAGTCTGCCTGTCCTTCATATCGTTTCTCATGGTACCGGAATTATTCTGACGGTAAACATACAGATGATCCGATAAGATTACCGCCTTTTTTACCGTAAACAGCAGCGGATACACAAACAGCGGTTCCTCATAAATACAATGTTCCATAAACCGCACATCTGCTTCCTCGATCATGGAACGACGGTATAATTTATTCCAGCAGCCATATGTAAGTTTCTCCGTCATGAGCATTCTCTTGCGCTTATCAACACTGTCAATCGTCAATACTTCGTCCGTCATCTTCAACGGATTTTCAATCATTCCTTTTCCTTCAAAATACAGCATATGATTAAACTGGACAATATCCGCGTCCTGCTCCTTTGCGGCAGAATACGCTCTCTCGCACAAATTATCCAAAATCCAGTCGTCCGCGTCCACAAACGCCACATACTCGCCGGAAGCATACTTTAACGCCTCATTTCTGGCGCCTCCCTGCCTGCGGTTTTGCGGCAGATCAATAATGACGATTGACTCCGGATATGCCGTCTCCAATTCCGAAAGCATTTTCCATGTAGCCCCGTCGTCCGTTGACGCGTCGTTTACAAATATCAATTCCATACTATCCAGCCCCATTGTCTGTCCCGCCAGCGACACAAAACATTTCGGAAGCCATTTTACGGCATTATAACAGGGAATAATTACAGAAATCTTTTTCATATACCGCACCCTTTCTCATTTTGATAAACGGTTTACCATTTCAATCAATTTATTATTCATGTCAATACTTTTATTAAGATTTTCCTTCAATTCCCCATTTTCCCTAAGCAGTTCTTTTACATAATCCATAACAGAAGTGTCCTTCATGCTCTTTTCGATAAATTCATTACATAATTGATGATAGTATGGCGTTTTCTTCGCGTATTCCCACCAGAACAGTTCAATATCAAAATGAATATTATCTGCATTCCACGGTTTATGCCCCGCATAGTGAATAATACATGTATCACTCATCGCTTCATAATTCCAGCCTTCATTCAACGCTATCCTTGCAAACTTATTGTATATATTTTCATTAACAAGCAATACTTCTTTCCAATGTACATAATTTAAAATATCCTGATCCGGAGCGGAAAAATCGTAATTCAATTCCTCCGCGGCTTTCATATAATCATCAAAGGAATATCTGTTACGCATTTGCTCTATATTAAACAAAATCATTCCCGAATTAAAATATGCACATTCCTTGGTACTCTCCGGCGGAAAGATCTGTCTTCTTTTATCATAAATCTGCCTATTCTTGATATTGGCAAGCTGCTCCACGGTCTTATCTCTGCACGCCGCCAGAAGTTTGTCCCCAAAGTCAATACGATACAGATCCGTCAATGATTTATTCACGATCATATCCACGTCCAGATACAAAATGCGTGAAACTTCTTTCGGCAGAATTTCCACAAGCATTAATCGAAAATACATTTCTACGGTCCACTGCACATACACCGGCAATTTATCAGAAAATCTTGATACATCAATCTTCAGCTCATGGATTTCACCGCCATAAGAACACGCCAATTCCTTAAACGCCACAAGAGATTCTTCCTCAAGATCCTGATGAAGCACATAAGTATGAACCTCAGCTTCCCGGTTATTTTCATATAAAGAAGTGAGCATTACATATGTATAATAAAAATATTTTTGATTAAGAGAAACCGCTACATTCATTCTCATATTAATTCCTCCACCCACTCTAAAATATCATCGACGCGGCAGGATAACAGATGATGTTCCATCGCTTCCTTCCTGCCGTTCTCAATAATCTTTTGAATATCCGCCTTTTCCGCCAGCACGTCCGAAACAATCCTGACCAGTTCCTTCCGGTTATCCAGTTGGAAAATATATCCGTTCTCCCCCTGACGTATGATTTCCCGAATGTATTCCGAATCGTCGGTAATGCTCACCGCGCCCGCCAGCATTCCGTTAAATACACGGTCATGGCTTCCCGCCTTAAACCATGTCATGGTACTCAGCACGATCCTTGAATCCTGCATTAACTCAAGGACTTTGGAGGGCGCAACCAGTCCCCCGTATCGAAAACACGGATTTTTAAAACATTTCCTGTTCTCCCAGCCCCGTCCGTATACCGTGACTTTGATCCCGCTCTCCACCAGTTCCTCAACCGTCTTTTCCCTGAAATAAGACGCCGCGACGGAATCAATCATACGGAAATCCGTTATCAGCTCCGATAATTCATCATCGGTATACTCGATCCGCTTCATAATAAGATAATCCTCGATCACATTTTCCGTAAGAAGCCGGTGGTCATTGATCAGACGGTCAACGGCATAATCGATCAGCTCGTCTCCGTTGATCTCGGGATATTTTTCCTTGCATGGACGGATCGAATCTGTCAGATCGACCGACAGTCCGCCGGCATACAAAACATCAATCGTCCGCTCATTCCACTCTTTGCCCGAAGGAACCGGCACAACGCCGTGCGCCATAAAATGTACATGCCGGATATGCGGAAAAAAGCGTTTTACATATTCCACATGATTTCTGTCACAGCATAACAGTATCGTGTCCGCCGGCGCCTGTTCCAGCGCGTTTTTATAGTGAAACGGGTGATCCATCAGAATATTAACGAAGGGAATAAACTTCTGATCCCATATATTCTGTCCCGGCGCAAGCTCCATATTAAAACCAAGGTTATTGTACGACAACGCAAAATCCACGGGTTTCTGTATAAACGACGCAAAGCCGAACAACGCGTTCTGATAGTCCCCCACATCGAACACATATACCTCAAATCCCCTCTTTCGCAAGTCCTTCGCGATATCGTCCGTAAAATAATCCAGCGTCGCATACGCGCCCTTAAACAAAACAACTCTTCCCATATCCAATCCTCGCACTCCATTTATAATTCCAGCAAATGTTTCATTCTCTCTTCAAATCCGCAGAGTTCCTTCACTTTACGATGACCGTTCTCCGCAATCGTTTTTCGTTCTTTATCATGTTTCAGATAATAATCCGTCTTTAAGACCAGATCTTTGACGTTCTCATAAACGACCAGATCCACTCCCGGTTCAAAATACTCTGCCAGTTCCTCCTGATAGTTGGTGATCAAAAATCCGCCGCTGCTCAATACATCAAGCACCCTGAGGGGTATTCCCGTCCGGATCGTCTTTAAGGAAATATTCAGATTAACCTTCGCGTTCTTAAAGACGGACGGCATCTGCGTATAATAATCAATATAGCCGTTGGACCGGATACCTTTGATCCGGCTGTCCCGCTCTCCCGAGTACAAATGTACGTCATATCTTCCCGCGAGAAGGCTCAGCGCCATAAACCGCTCCCGTCCCGTTATTTCGCATGCACAGGCATACTCCATTTCCGATTTCAAAACACGTTTCTTGTTGTTTGAGGCTTTTAAATAAAATTCATTTAACCGCTCCATTAAGGAATCCGTTATCATCTCGTCCAGAAAATACGCTCCGTATATCTGTCCCTGCGCGGCAAGGATCCCGTCCATCATACCCCGGTAATACTGCGGCAGGGGCGACATCAGATAATCATAATCGGATCGGTACAACTGACCTACAAACGCCACGTCACAACTGCCGCCGCATTGAGAAGCCTCCTGAAACTCCCAGACGGTCCCGTCCGCTGCAAGGGGAAGATGAAACACATTTTCATACCCTTCTTTTCTGTACTTCTCCGCCTGCCCCCGGTCAAAGAAATAGATCCGATTGCAGGAATTATGAAATGTGGACAGATCCCGGATATGTATCGGCGAATCGTAAACCCACGCGATATATTTTATGTTCCGTTTCCGGCAGACCCCGGAAATCAACGGACAATAATTAACCGACAATACGGCGTCATACGAACTTTCTCCCAGCTCTTCCTCCAGCTTTTCCGCAAAAAGAGGATCCTGCTCCCAGTCCTTTAACAGATAATAAAAGACATGGTATTTTATATTTAATTTTTGCAGCGCGTTCTCCATGCCCTTCTGCATAAACGCGTTCCACTGCCAGAATAAGATTTTCATATGCACCCTCTATTGTTCCTGCTCCTGTTTTAACGCAAATTCCACAAAAATACACGCCCGCCTCAAATCTTTTTCATTTAAATAGGCGTTCGCCAGATTGTTATACACATTGATACGCTCCGGATCCGTATACTCGATCGAGGACATAACCGTAAGAATGGCCGCCGTGGAAACCTGATTTTCGATCAGATATTTCATATCCGCGTTTCCGTACCCCGCCTGGTCAAGCACACGGTAAATCGCGTCATAATGCGCGGCAATACGGTCATATTCCGGCGCGTATTCCAAAATATTCTTCTCCCCGCGCCTCTTCTCCAGAAGCGAAATGCCGGTGATCATATAAACCCTTTTCAGCTCACCCGTTGTGTCGGAATCTTTAAAGAACAGATCCGGTCTTGCCTTATTTGCCTCCTCCATCTGTTCCATGGCTTCCTGCGCCTTTCCCGCCTCCAAAAGCAGAACCGCTTTCTTCGCCAGTTCCCCGGATTCGGATTTTTCGCCTACCAGTCCCACCGTATTCTCATATATCTTCAGACGATTATGACGGAGCCATACCGTCAGCAGCCGTTCCGCTATAAAACCATACACCCTTTTATCGTAATCGTCATACTCCGAAAGGTCAATGTGTTTCTCCACTTCAAAAAGTATGTCAAACAGCCATGCGGCATACTCTTTTACAACACGGCTTTTCGCGATCATCAGGTTTCCGAAATACGTTTCCCTGCCATTCATAACACTGTCATAATCCGCCAGATACGCCGGATACAGCTTTTCTATGGCGGCGCGGGTGAGCGTCAGGTCCTGTTCATGATGTTTGTCAATATAACTTTCCATGACGTTTCCTTCCCTATATACAAGACGTCCTGAAACAATCGCATCGTAAGCAGACAAAATATCGTTAATCTGCTCCGCCCCCAGTAACGCCCCGTCTTTATCCAGAAAATATCTTCTGTAATGACATAATCCCATCACGTCGCTCTCCTTATCATTTTTCCACATCCAGTACAAACCTGTCAGTTCATTATAATAAGGATTTTTAGCCGAAATATTTTCCCCCGAGTCATCGGCAATATAACCGATCTTATCGTGCAGCGCGCTCCCTACCTGCAGCGGCTTATAAATTTCATTCTCCGGCACGTCGAACTTCTTATGCGCCATAATATAAACAGATATTTGTTTCATTCCATTTCCTCACTTTGCAGTAATTGCAGCAATTCCTCCGCCCTTTTCTCCCATACATGTTCCGCCGACGCTTTTTTCAGCCCTTTTTTCGCAATATTGTCCCGATATTCCCGGTCATTTAAAAGCCGCCTTATTTTTTCCGGCAGCTCCTCAAGCCCTTCCAGACGAAACAGCACAATTTCCTCATCTTCCCGGAAATATGTTCTCAACGCCGCCGTTTCGTCGGACACGCATACTGCCCCCGCAAGCATGATATTGGCGATCCGTTCCGTCATTCCTGCCTTGTGCCATGTCATGACATTCAACCCGATCTTCGATTCCGCCAGCACCCGCAGTCCTTCCTCCACCGTAACAAACGGGTGGATCACCATGTATTCCCTGCCCGCTCCTTTATAATCTTCCCAGGTATCTCCGAATACATGGAGCGTGACCCCTGCGTTAAGAATGGTTTCCACCACCTTATGCCGGAAGTAATAGATCACATTTCTACAGACATTTGCCAGAGACTTTAACAGAAATGGATACCGTTCCCGTTCCACAAAAGTCTGCCTCTCCTCAAACAGCCCCGTCAATCCGTCTTCAAAGGTTTTGCCCGGATTGCGGAGCATATATTCCCAGAACGCCTGTCCGAAATCATCTGCCGCACAATCCATATCCGGCTTCCGATACGTTCCCACAAAGGAAACATCATATTTCCTTTCCTCATCACCCGTCAGGCATATCTTTTTTCCCGCCGGCGGAAATGCCAGCGCATTCTTCGTGTGGTAATAATCGCGTATAAACCGCGCGTAAAATCCGTCCTGACACAGTATATAATAATTATCGGGAAGATCATGGAGCAGATCGTCAAAAAAAATCGGATTATCAAACCAGAACTGAAATTTGGGTGCGCCAATCTCCCGAAAGAACGCCTTCTCCAAAACAGGCGCCTGAAACCCGATGATCCCTTTCAGCGTCCTATCCGCCGCAAACCCTGCTCCCGTGTATTTTCCGAAAGTTCCGTCGGTTGTGGCCACCGCCTGTCCCATATCCGCAAGCGCTCTCGCAATCCCCGACGCAAAATCTTTCAGAACACCATGACACATATCGTCCCCCGATATCACGAGAAACGGCGCCGTGTCAGCTTCCGTCCTCGTAAAATCTTTCCCGTCCGACAGCATTGCGTTCATTGCTACCTCAAACCGCGCGCCGCCGCCCATTTGTTCCATATAACCGCTAAGTCCTTCAAAAACAGCTTCCAGCATAGTATTCTTTTTAAGATATGTCATATACCGTCTCATAATATAGGCGTAACAATATATCTTATCTGCGGATAACGTCTCTTTTTCCCTCGCTTCATCGGCACAGGACACGCAGTATATATTTTGCCATGCTGCCAGACGACATAAAAACTCATAATTATTTCCGTCTTTCAGCCTTTCATTAAAACAGCCCGTTTCTTCAAGCGCCTTCCTCGGAAATACAAACGCAAATATCTTCATATCAAAGCAGGAAAGCGCCGCCGCCAGATCCATATCCCCGTGTGGCACGTTTTCCGCGAACAGAACAACCTCCCTGTCCGTTAATCCATATTCCCTTAAAAGAGAACGGATTTCTTCACCGCCTGTCACTTTTGAATTGACAATCCCGATAAAATCCCCTTCGCGCTGCTTACGGATAAAATCATTCTTTTTCTTACTGTCTTCATATTCCTCTGCCGTTAATTCCAAAAAACGGATCTCATTTATCTTCATTCTCCATCTCCAAAAACCGCATTCAGGATCTCGCCGACGCGCATTTCAAATCGGTAGTTTTCCTGCACCTTCCTACAGCCCCGTCTTGCGATCTCCCTTCTTTCTTCCTCATGCGCAAGATAGTATTCTATCTTTTCTTCCATATCCGCAATACTTTCATACAAAACGACTTCTTTTCCGTTCTCAAACAATTCCGCCAGTTCCGGCTGATAATTGCTCAGGACAAAGCCGCCGCTGCCCATAATATCAAACACTCTCAGCGGGATCCCCGAAACGATCGACTTACTGGTAATATTCAGATTAATTTTGCTGGTATTAAAAACAACCGGCATGTCCTTAAAATAATCCGCATATCCCTTATTCACAACTCCCGGCGCAAGTATCTCGCCGGTGTCCGATCCGGTATACAGATCGATTTTTCTTCTGTTTCCGATCGTTTCCAGCACTTTTTTGCGCTCCATGCGCGAAATATGACGGTTCAACATATCAAGGAAATGCTGCTTATACGCGTCCACATATTCGGGACTGTTATCGATCGTAACCGCCTTTCTGGTCTCCTCCCATATTTCTTCCGACATCACGTCATTTAAGAAATTATAACCGTATACCTGAAGCTGCGCCTGCATGATCCCATTAAAATACCCCAAAAGCCCGTCCGGAAACGTATGGATACTGCTGAACATATCGGCATTGTCCGTATTATAAAGATTTCCCAAAAATGAAATATCCGCCCCATACTCTACCGGTTCTCCCGGATCCATCATTCCTGTTCCAAGAGGCATATGCCGGACATGAACCGCCCCCAGCCCTATCGCCTCCTCCATCTGCAGCTTATCGAAAGTAAAAAAATAATTGCACTCATTGGGCATTGTTTTGGAATATATCGTCGGCAACGGCGAATCGGCGCTCCAGCTTATATATTTCACCCCGTTTTCCCGGCAGATCTTCGACAGAACCGGTATATAATTCACAGAAAAAACAAATTCACAGGGAGAATCCGTATTTTCACACTTCCTGAGATAGTTTTCAACGGCATTTCTTATATTTTCGTCCTCGTCATAATTGGAAACAGGGTATTTAAAATAATCCAAATTAACGCCTGCCTTGACAAACGCGTCGCGCACGGCGTCTTCATATGCCGATCCCCAGCAGTGCATCAATCCTCTCTTCATTTGTCTCACACTCCATTCGCCATTGTTCATAATACTATTCGTATTCTATGATTATTTTATCAGATTACTTTTCAAATTACCACCTGTTATGTTATAATTGCTTCAATTAAACCATTACAATGCGGTTATACCCACAGGAGACATTATGAATATACTCATATTTGAACATAAAAATTTCGGGATTGAGGATCTGAAAGAAGTCTGCGGCGATCTCGGATATTCCACAAAGATCATATCTACCGAGCTGGTTACGGAACGGGTCTGTGAAGAATTTGACCGTCTTTTTGAACAGGAAATCTCCGCCGCCCGCTATGATTTTGTTTTTACGTTTAATTATAGCGTTGTTCTTTCCCAAAACTGCAGCCGTCACAATATCCGGTATGTATCCTGGATCTATGACAGTCCGCTGGTTTCACTTTATTCCTATACCATAACAAACCCCTGCAATTATATTTTTCTGTTCGACAGCGCCCAGTATCTGGAATTAAAGAACGGCGGGATCAACACGGTTTACTATATGCCCCTTGCCGTAAACGTAAAACGGCTGGATTCCATGAAACCCGACTCCCGCGTCCATGAAATATTTGACAGCGAGATTTCTTTCGTCGGTTCCATGTACAACGAAAAACATAACCTGTTTGAACGCCTTACGGAACTTTCACCTTATACAAAAGGCTACCTTGACGCGGTCATGGAAGCACAGCTTAAAGTCTACGGTGTAAATTTTATTGAAGAACTGCTGACATCCAACATTCTCGATGATTTGCAAAAATCCGTGCCTTACAAACCAAACAGGGACGGAATTGAAACTCCGGCATATATTTACGCCAATTATTTTATTGCCCGTAAAATGGCGCAGACGGAGCGGCACGATCTGCTTGGCGCGGTATCCGGCAAACATCGTGTGAAACTCTATACTCATAACCCGACGCCGGAACTTCCGGATGTACAGAATATGGGCGCGATTGATTTCTATGACAATATGCCTTATGTTTTTAAATGCAGTAAGATCAACCTGAACATCAGCCTGAGAAGCATTAAAAACGGGATCCCGCTGAGGTGCATGGATATATTAGGCGCCGGCGGTTTTCTTCTCAGCAACTTCCAATCCGATTTTCTGGAACATTTTGTACCGGACGAAGATTTTGTTTATTTTGAATCCAAAGAAGACTTACTGCAAAAATGTGATTATTATCTGGAACACGATGATAAACGCAGGGAAATCGCGCGGCGCGGGTATGAAAAAGCAAAAGAATTTCACAATTATGAGACAAGACTGAAAGAAATACTCGACATCGTTATGAATTAATCATTTTACCAGGAGGAACTGATGAATTTACTGTTTTACCGCTATGGAAGCATTTGTGAACCGGATATAATCGATTCTTTCCGGCACCTTGGTTTTCACGTTGATGAGGACACAAGAGAAATATACAACAAAGACCTGAAACCTTCCGAATGTATCGAAGGACTTCATGAACGGCTCAAACAAAAAGACTACAATTATTCCTTTATTTTTTCCATTAATTTTTTTCCTTCGGTTTCGGACGTTTGTAATATCGTCGGGATTCCCTACATCTGCCTTATTGTGGACAGTCCTGTATTGGAACTTTTTTCAACCTCGCTTGCGAACGGCTGTAATAAGGTTTTTATATTTGACCGGAGACTGTATGAAGAATTTCTTCCGGTTAATCCAACAGGAATTTTCCATATTCCCCTTGCCACCAATGTCCGTGGCAACTACGCAACCTGCACGCAGGCGGACGACGCGACCAAAAAACGTTTTTCCTCGGATATATCTTTTATCGGCTCCTTGTATACGGAAAAATGCGCTTACAATAAAACCACGCTGCCACCGAAATACAGGGGATATGTCGATGGATTGATCGAAGCGCAGCTGCGGGTATACGGATATAATTTTATCGAAGAATGTGTGACGGACGAACTGGTTGACGCTTTTATCAAAGCAAGACCGGAACTGGATAATTTTCCGGAAACCATGAACGTGAATGTACGCGCGGTCATCGCGCAGCATTTTATCAGCGTAAAGACCGCCGAGCAGGAACGGATCCGTTTTCTTAAAGGATTATCCGACCGATTTAACGTGGATATTTATACGGGAAGCGACACTTCGGTCATGCCAAGGATCCACAACCGGGGATTTGCCAAAACGGCTACGGAAATGCCCGTAATCTTCCACCAGAGCAAGATCAATCTGAACCTGACCGCAAAGTCCATTCGGAGCGGACTCTCTTTAAGGGTTTTTGACGTTCTCGGGTGTGAAGGTTTTCTGATCACAAACTTTCAGGAAGAACTCCCTCTGCACTTTAAGATTGGGGAAGACCTTGAAGCCTACGAAAGTTTTGACGACCTCATGGGAAAATGTGAATACTACCTCTCCCACGAGAAGGACCGCCGCGAAATCGCGCATAACGGTTTTGAAAAAGTAAAAAAATACCACACCTACGATATCCGTTTAACACAGATTTTAGAAACGGCGTTTCATCTTAAATAAAATAGAGAAATTACAAAGTAATTTCCTATTAGATAAAATAGAAAAATCGCCCCGTTGGGGCATCCTCCGTAAGGAAGGTGCCCCAAGGCTTTGTATCTCAAATAAAATATTGTTGTGTTAGAACGGTGTAGCAGGTTGCTATGCCGTTTTTGCCGTTTTTGCCGCTTTTGCGGTTTTTCGTTTCAAATGCTCGTGGAAGTATTCTTCCATTTCTTCGGGAGACGGCTCTCGGATAATTCCAACGCC
>JAMPBI010000280.1 GCA_023666775.1 Alistipes sp.
GAGGTTTCTTTTTATTCAATTGGCATTATTTCTGAATTACAGGAATGCTCCATTAAATTTTACTAATTATACTATATTTACACTTCAAACGCAACTTAAACCTCCCGCCAAACCCAGTCCGCTTTAACGGATATAAACAACTCAAAATCAACCGCTGGCGAATCAGCCAATACCGCAAATACAAACACGGTCGCAAAATCCCGGAAAATATCAATTGATAATTTCTGATAATTTCCCTTACGCCGTATATACCATATTGTAAGAGGTTCTGTATGCAGACACAAATGAAAAAAAGAAAGTATTGAAAACTTTTCATTATCAATACTTTCCTCATTTTTCATATCTCTGCTTAATTACTTTGCGTAATCAGTAACTCTGGATTCACGGATAAGATTTACTTTGATCTGTCCAGGATAATCAAGCTCGCTTTCAATCTGCTTGGAAATATCCCTTGCAAGTAAAATCATATCTGCATCACTGACTACTTCAGGAACTACCATAACACGAATCTCTCTACCTGCCTGAATAGCAAAAGATTTGTCAACTCCCTTAAAGGAGTTCGTAATATCTTCTAATTGTTTCAATCTGTTTGTATAAGTTTCCAACGTCTCTCTTCTTGCACCCGGTCTTGCAGCCGATATAGTGTCGGCAGCCTGAACGATACAAGCAATCAATGATTGTGGTTCGACGTCGCCATGATGCGCTTCTACTGCATTAATAATGATCGGTGATTCCTTGTACTTCTTACATAAGTCCACACCAATCTGAATATGTGAGCCTTCGATTTCATGGTCGATCGATTTACCGATATCATGTAACAGACCGGCACGCTTCGCCGTCTTAATATCCAAACCAATCTCTCCCGCCAGTAATCCTGAAAGCTGTGCAACCTCAATGGAATGCTTGAGGGCATTTTGACCATAACTGGTCCTGAATTTCATTCTTCCCAATAACTTGATCAGTTCAGGATGAATTGCATGTACACCAACCTCAAGGGCTGCAGCTTCACCTTCCTCACGAATTAATGTCTCAACCTCTTTTTGAGCTTTTTCAACCATTTCCTCAATACGGGCTGGATGAATACGACCATCTACAATTAATTTTTCAAGAGCGATCCTTGCGACCTCTCTTTTAATTGGATCAAAGCCAGATAATACAACTGCTTCAGGAGTATCGTCAATGATCAGTTCCACGCCGGTTAATGTCTCAAGAGTACGGATATTACGACCTTCACGACCGATGATCCTTCCCTTCATCTCATCATTCGGCAGCTGTACGACTGAAATCGTTGTCTCTGCCACATGGTCTGCGGCACACTTCTGAATCGCTGTAACAACATATTCCTTTGCCTTTTTCTCGCATTCTTCTTTTGCTCTGCTATCCGCTTCTTTAATCATCATAGCAGTATCATGTTTTACTTCTTCTTCAACAGTTTTCAAAAGATATTCTTTTGCCTGTTCGGAGGTAAGACCAGAGATTCTTTCCAGTTCCTGCTGCCGTTTTTCGCTAAGTTCATCTACAATCTGCTTTTGTTTGTTGAGTTCCTCTTCCTTTCGGGTAATACTCTGGTCACGCTTTTCTACCGCTTCAATCTTCTTGTCCAGAGTTTCCTCTTTCGAAAGCACTCTCCTCTCGTAACGCTGTAACTCAGCTCGTCTTTCCTTGGTTTCCTTCTCAAGCTCATTCTTGGTCTTCAAGGACTCTTCCTTGGCTTCCAGTAATGCTTCTCTCTTCTTGGTCTCAGCCGTCTTCAGGGCGTCGTCAATGATCTTCTTCGCCTTGTTTTCAGCACTGTCAACCTTCTTGCTGTCCGAAGATTTGTGCATTGCCTCTGAGATAAACCATGTAACAACCGCTGCTATTACAACCGCTACAACAATAGCAATCACTAACGTTGTTATCGATATTGGCACAGGAGCACCTCCTTATTTAATTTTCATTGTACAAAATACAACAGATTAATTCTACATTATAATTAAGAAGAAGTCAAGCAAATTGTGCAATTTACACAAACATTTCACCAAATACACCTACAATTAAACAATTCACAGGAATACGATCACTCCATGACCATTCGTCGGACCTTATCGTAGTCATATCCCTTCCTTAACAGATATCCGCAAATCTTTGCCCGCTCTTCCTGCGTCGCGTTCACAGCGTCAAAATGCTTTTTCTCCAGAATACGGACAATATTTTGTTCCTCATCAATGGAATTGTCTTCTATAATTCTGGAAACCGTCTCTCTGTCAATTCCCTTTTTACCTAACTCCTGCCGGATCTGACGGATACTTTTATCCTTCCGGTGAAAACTGACAAAATTGTCCGCGTAAAATTCATCGTCGATCAGATGGTTTCGTTTCAGACTGCTTATTGTCCCGTCGATAATTTCGGAAGGATAATAGCCGTCTTTCAGCTTCTTCCTTAACTCAAGCTCCGTCATGCTTTTCTGCGACAATAAATTAAAACACCGTTCTCTCGCCCTTTTCGGCAGGATCTCATTCACGATCTGCTTATAAGCCTGTTCTTCGATAAGGCGTCCTTCCTCAATATGAAACTTCCCCGCTTCCCCTTTATAAAGAGCTATATACTCGTCATAATTGATCTGAATACGCACTTTTTTGGAATTGATATCGGTAATCCCCGTTACAAGATATTCCAATGCTTAACCCTCTGTTTCCGTTGTTTCTGTTTCTTCCGCTTCCTTATCCTTCTTTCTGGAAGCTCTGCCCTTCACCGCTGCCGGTTCTGCCTCTTCCTGCTCCTTCGTATCACTGCCGACCTGATAAAAACCGCGTACTTTCTTTGTCACTTCTTCCAGAACCGCCGGATTTTCCTTCAGATAAATCTTGGCATTCTCACGTCCCTGTCCGATCTTCTCGTCATTATACGCGAACCATGCACCGCTCTTATTAATAATATTGCAGTTGACCGCCAGATCAAGAACGTCGCCCTCCGTAGAAATGCCCTGCCCAAACATAATGTCAAATTCGGCTTCCTTAAACGGAGGAGCCACCTTATTCTTAACAACCTTGATTCTGGTTCTGTTACCGATCACTTCACCGCCCTGCTTCAGGGACTCGATCCTCCTTACGTCCAGACGCACGGAAGCGTAGAATTTCAACGCGCGTCCGCCCGTTGTCGTCTCGGGATTGCCAAACATCACGCCGACTTTCTCACGAAGCTGGTTAATGAAAATTATGATACAATCATTCTTATTCACCACGGCAGTAAGTTTTCTCAATGCCTGGGACATCAGCCTCGCCTGTAAACCCACATGGGCGTCACCCATCTCACCGTCAATCTCCGCTTTCGGTACGAGCGCCGCCACCGAGTCAACAATAACAATATCAACCGCGCCGGAACGGACCATCGTCTCCGTTATCTCCAACGCCTGCTCTCCGTTATCCGGCTGAGAAATATACAGATTATCCACATCCACACCGATATTTCTGGCATAAACAGGATCAAGCGCATGCTCCGCATCAATAAATCCTGCAATGCCGCCTCTTTTTTGTACTT
>JAMPBI010000281.1 GCA_023666775.1 Alistipes sp.
TAAAATCCCCCGTTGGATACATTCGTCAACCGCCCTTACAACAGCTTCCGCTATTTCATAATCCTCCCTGTACTTTCTCACACAATCCGTAAACTCACTATACTCCCGAAGTACCTGACAGGCTTTTTTGATTTCCTCATTGTGCCCTTTATTGATGTTAATAACGCGGACCTTCAATTCCAACTCCGGCTCTTCTTCCTGCCTCTCAAACGCGTCGGAAAGTTTTAATACTTCATTTTCCGGGCGTTCCTCACTTCCGTTATAAAACACCACAAACTTCGGCGTTGGGATCTTCATCTGCTTCCTTCCGTATAAACGACGGTTATTATTGTATTTCCGTCCAAGCTGCGATGTTACATAGAATAAATCCCGCAAAGGCATGTTCGGATTAAATGTAGACTGGTGTTCATATAACGTGAGATACGCGTGAAACAGAAAAGATACGTCGTTTTTGTATTTCATGTAAACTGCGTCTTCTAACGTCATAATCTCAAGTTCGTCCGCATTTTCATAGCTTGTTCCGTTCAATGCATTGTACACGCTGAGCAAGTTCTTCTTGTCCCGCATTAAAATCCGGAACAGCAAATCCTTGTGTTCCCTGTGTACCGATATGTCATTGTACTTTAACGGCTCCATGAAACACGCGTATTGCGGTAGTGCATTGCAATTAGTATATTGCGGTAGAAAATCACGATCCGTATCTCCCCACCACGCATTGCAATCATATATACCTGCCGTCTGATAATTTATCTTCTCCATAATCTGTCCTCCCTTTTCTTTTACTATAGGAACATGTATAAACACATCTTCACTATTTTTGCAGGGAAATAAAATGCCTTTTTCAATTCAATCAATCGAGAAATATATACCGACCCGGCAACCCCTGCTTTATATATTGTTATGGATATGATAAAGCATAGAGTTTTCTGAATAAGAATAAAAGAACTATCAAAATTTAGAAATTATGCTTATGAAAGAATACTACCACAAAAATAAGAAACTGACAAGTGAATTTTTCACTTTGAGCATGTTTTTTCTTCTCCATTTTTTTATACAAATTCAACTATTGTGTTTTACTATTGAAAAAAAACGTATCATGAATAAAACTCGTTCTAACACTAACCCAGCGCATAAAAAACAAGAAACTTCATAAATACGGTCAGAATAAAGGAGATACCTGTTGCCCGGTAGCTCCTAAAGAGGTTTACAAATAATACTTATAATCAGGCTTCAATATACTTCTTCAAATTTTTATCAAGCTGCACAAATACCATGTTATAAGGGTAGAAGCTTTGATAAGAAATATCTTTCAATTTCTCTTTAGCACTCGTATTTTTTCTCACAAGCTCATCAATCATCAATGAATCAGAAAATTGTACCTGTTTTTTGATAATATTTTCTTTACATTTCAAACTCATTTCAAAATGATTATCATAACATTCCATTCCGCATACAATCTGAATACGTTCAAACCCGGTACGGTTGAGAAAATAGACGCTATAGGAATTTAATATGATACAATCGTCGAGAAGATTTTCTGTATCCTCTTTCGTTGGAAGCTCGCCTGCAATGACAGTAAAGATGTAGGATCGATTGCGCGATCGGTCATTTATATAAGACCAACCATTAATATAAACATTCCTCTCTGCTTCAACAAAAACGATTCCCACCCCAAACAACTCACGCAAAAATTTCCTATATCTTTCTAAGAGCCGATCCGATTCGTTTGATATCTCAACTCTGATTTTGACATATCCAACAAAAATTTCCCCTTTATCAGGCTTGCAGTGTCTCCAGCAGTTTAATCCCTGTGCCATATCCAGAAAATTTATAACTTCCTCCGATTCAGCCTCATGGTCAGCAGCTCTTGCGATAATCTCATAGTGGTTCTGCCTCTTTTGAATCTCAAATTCTCTTGTATTCGCTTTAAAACATGGAAATTTATCCGCTTTCTCATCATTTGTCAGAATGTGACAGCAGACCAGATTATAATCTGCCGTTTTGCCACCCCTTGATAATGGCAGAATATGGTCAACATTCCAGCCATATTTGCTATTTCTATCATTGTAAGCCGCCTTTGCAATCTCACGTCCGGAAAAATCAATTGCCTTTTGTTTCTTACCAAACTGTTGTACCCACAACCGAATAGCAGTTTCTTTGTTTAAATTCATAATTTTTTTCATGTACCATACTTCCCTTTCTTATGAAATTAAGAAGTATAATTTGTATTTGACCTCCTTACTGAATTGGCAAATACTCTGATTGGCATATAGGGCAACCTACCGCTGAAACCTCAAAGGGCAATCTTTATAACAGCTTGACTAAAGATTTACCAATCATCTTTTTGCATTTGCAAAAAGGGTTAAGATTTGCACATTTTAAGTATAACATATTTTGAAGGATTATCGCAAATTTTTCTTTTCTATAATTAACTAAAATAAAAAACGCCAGCCCCCACCTCTGACGTTTCATAAAAATCCAATATTCATCAAACCGACATATCCACAACGGCACCCTCAACAATTTCCGCCGCGGACGCGCTCTCCGCAACCGGCATCTGTACGCCGCCCAGTTCCAGCGTAACGCCGGATCCCGACGTATTATTGGCAAGCGCTATATTGGACGCTGCGTTCTCCTTGTCGCTCTGCCACTTCTGAAACATTGCTTTCAGATACTTCGCGTCCGCTTCCGCGATATCCTTCATTTCATCGAGACGGTGTTTTCTCTTTAACTCTTCCAGATCCTTCGGATCCATATCCGGCTTGACGCCGCCCGCAAGTTCCTCCGCCAGCTCGTCAAGTCCCGTCTCCTCAAGGATCTCGCCTAAAGTTTCCACCAGTTCGTCCATATTTTCATCCATGGCGTGCTTCATTTCTTCCATGGAAATCTCCATTTCCCGTTTGGTTTCCTCAATGAGTTCCTTCATGGCTTCCGCCATATCCGCCTCCTGCGGTGAGGACTGCCCTCTCTCTTCCAGTGCCTCTTCTACGTCAACCTTGTCCTCCTCTTCCATCTGACACTCACAGACGCCGCCCTTCTTTGCCCGTTCCTCTTCCTGAAAATGTTTCATGCGCTTTTTCGCCACACGCTCCATCTTCTGCGCGTGGGTAATGGCAATTTCCAGTTCCTTGTCGTCATATTCGCCTGTTTTCAGCCGCCTCTTTAAAATCGCAACCTGCCTCTTCGCCGCCGATGCCACCTGCTTTGCCGCGCTCGAAGTCTTCGTCTTTAAGAGCTGCGAAGATATCGCCTTGAAACTGTATTGTAATTTTTTCAGTTTTTTGGCGGAAGCGGTACTCTTTCCTACGGTAAAAGAACCCACCACATTTCCGTTGAAATCTTTGATTTCATAGGTCCGAACATTCTTGTTATTCCCGGAATAGCTTTTTACAACGCCTATTCCCACTGCGTTTCCAATTCCCAGCATGTCAGTATCCTCCTTGATTTTGACAATTTATCCATAAAATGCTTGCTATATTCCGTTATAATATGGTTGATATTCTGAAGATAAAGCAAAAA
>JAMPBI010000282.1 GCA_023666775.1 Alistipes sp.
GGGAAAACTTGCGGACCTGACGATCATAACGTCCGATAATCCCCGATTTGAGGAACCGCAGGCGATTATTGACGATATCAAAACGGGGATTGGGAGAACGTCGGGGAAATATGTGGAAATCATCAACCGCAAAGACGCGATCCGTTACGCCATAGAAAACGGACAGGAGGGCGATATCATCGTTCTTGCGGGCAAGGGACACGAAGATTATCAGGAAATAAAAGGCGTGAAGTATCCTATGGACGAGAGGGTGCTGATCGCAGAGGTTATGGAAGAATTATGTACGCAGACGTCATTGTAGACATTTCACATGATAAACTGGATAAAACATTTCAGTATAAAATTCCCGCGGGCATGGAAGAAAGCCTTCGGGCGGGAATGCAGGTCAACGTGCCTTTCGGCAGGGGAAACCATTTGATCACGGGATATGTGGTCAATATAACCGATACCGCCGCGTATGACGTGGCGCGGCTGAAAGAGATCGATTCGGTTGTGGAAGGAAAAATCCCTATCGAGGGAAAAATGATCAAACTGGCGTCCTTTATACGGGCAAACTACGGCGGTTCCATGAACCAGGCGTTAAAAACGGTAATCCCCGTAAAAGAAAACGTAAAGCCAAAAGAAAAGAAAAGCATACACAGAAAGATCGGGACAGAAGAAGCGAGGGAATTACTGGGCGTTTTTGAGAAAAAACACGCCGTCGCGCGGGCAAGGCTGATGGAATGTCTTCTGGAAGAGGAAATAATCGAGTACGGTCTTGTGACGGGAAAACTGAATATTTCCGCCGCGGTTATCCAATATTTTGAAGAACAGGGTTACATTTCCATAGAGACGGAAAGCCGCTACCGCAATCCGGTAAAGCGGCAGGAGCGGGGAGAGGAACAAAAAGAGCTGAATGCGGCGCAGAAATACATTGTGGACTGTATTCTTGAGGACTATGAAAAAGACCTTAGAAAGACGTATCTGATCAAGGGGATCACGGGGAGCGGCAAGACGGAAGTTTATCTGTCGGTGATCGAAGCCGTTCTGGCGCAGGGAAAGCAGGTGATCATGCTGATACCGGAAATTTCCCTGACCTTTCAGACGGTAATGCGTTTTTATAAGCGGTTTGGCGACGTGGTTTCCATTATGAACTCAAGACTTTCCAAGGGAGAGCGGTACGACCAGTTTGAGCGGGCGAAAAAAGGACTGATCCGAATCATGATAGGACCCCGTTCCGCGTTGTTTACGCCGTTTCCCAATCTGGGACTGATCGTGATCGACGAGGAACATGAAAGCGCTTACAAGAGTGAAAACGTGCCGAGATACCATGCGGTGGGCGTGGCGAAGGAGCTTGCGGACATGTGTAACGCGTCCGTTATCCTCGGTTCCGCGACGCCGTCGGTTGACAGTTATTACAGGGCGCTTTCGGGCGAGTACCGGCTGTTTTCGTTAAACGAGCGCGCCGCGGCGGACGCCGTGCTGCCGGAAGTGACGGTCGTGGATCTTGGCGAAGAGTTAAAAAGCGGAAACCGCTCGGTCTTCAGCAGGAAGTTAAAGGAGCTTATGAAAGACAGGCTGCGAAAAAAACAGCAGACCATGCTTTTTATAAACAGAAGAGGATATTTTGGTTTCATATCATGCAGAAGCTGCGGGCATGTGATGAAATGTCCCCACTGCGACATTTCCCTTACGTCCCACAAAAACAATAAGCTGATGTGCCACTACTGCGGCTATACGACTGAAATGGCAGGAAGCTGCCCGAAATGCGGTTCCCGCTATATCAGCGCCCTCAGAGGCGGAACGCAGATGGTGGAAGAGGCGGCGGCAAAGGAGTTCCCGGAGGCGCGGATCCTGCGTATGGATACGGATACCACCAAAGGAAAGGACGGGCATGAGAAGATCCTTTCCGCTTTTGCGGCGGGGGAAGCGGATATTCTCGTGGGAACCCAGATGATCGTAAAAGGACATGACTATGCCAACGTCACGCTGGTGGGCATACTGGCGGCGGATATTTCCCTTCACGCCAGCGATTACCGCGCGGCGGAAAGAACATTTGAACTGCTGACCCAGGCGTCGGGACGAGCGGGAAGAGGGCAGGAGAAAGGCGAGGTGGTCATACAGGCATACGACACCGGGCATTTTGCCATAGAGACGGCGGCAAAACAGGATTATGACGAGTTTTACGATCAGGAGATCCTCTACCGGACGCTTTTGGAATATCCGCCCGTATCGAATATGCTTCTCGTAAAATTTTCCTCCGGGCAGGAAGAAAAACTCATAAAGGCGGTAAATACGGTAAAAATAACAAAAGAAGGCGTGAAGATAATCGGTCCCTGCGACGCCGCGCTTTACAAAGCAGATGACATTTACAATAAAGTATTATATTATAAAGCAGGGGAATATGGCAGATTAACGGAGATTAAAGATGAGCTGGAACGGTTTGTAAAGGACAATGAGGATTTTAAATATGTAAGCGTTCAGTTCGATTTTAATCCGATGAACGCATATTAAATCGCAGGAGGAAATCGAAAATGGCACTTAGAAACATCAGGGAACTGGGGGACGATGTATTAAGAAAGACGGCGAAGGAAGTCCGGGATATCACGCCGAAGGTAAAAGAACTGATCGGCGATATGTTTGAAACGATGTACGCCGCGGACGGCGTGGGACTGGCGGCGCCGCAGGTAGGCATTTTAAAGAGGATCGTGGTGATCGACGTGGGCGAAGGCGAACCGCTTGCCATGATCAATCCGGAAATCATCGAAACCGAGGGGGAACAGACCGGTTATGAAGGGTGCCTGAGCGTGCCGGGAAAATCGGGCGTCGTAACCCGTCCGAATTTTGTGAAAGCAAGGGCGATGGACGAGAACGGGAAGATTTTCATTGTCGAGGGCGAAGGACTGCTTGCGAGGGCGGTCTGCCACGAACTGGATCATCTGGACGGCAAAATGTATGTGGATTTTGTGGAAGGAAATCTGGTGGATAATTCCGCTTTGGAGGACGAATAAGCATGAAGGTTGTATTTATGGGAACGCCGGATTTCGCGGCGGAGACGTTAAAAGCGCTTCTTCTTGCCGGACACGAGGTGGCGGCGGTTGTGACCCAGCCGGATAAGCCGAAAGGACGGGGAAAGGAACTTGCCATGTCGCCGGTAAAAGAGCTGGCGATCGCCGAAGGACTTGCGGTTCTTCAGCCGGAAAAGGCAAGGGACGAAGCGTTTGTGGAACAATTAAGGGCGATCGCGCCGCAGGTCATCGTGGTCGTGGCGTTCGGGCAGATTTTGCCGGAGGCGGTCCTTACCCTGCCAAAGTACGGCTGCATTAACGTACACGCGTCCCTTCTTCCGAAGTACCGCGGAGCGTCGCCAATCCAGTGGGCGGTCATCAACGGCGAAAAGGAGAGCGGCGTTACCACCATGCGAATGGATAAAGGCGTGGATACGGGAGATATACTGTTACAGAAAAAAATGACCCTTGCCGAAAAGGAAACGGGAGGGAGTTTATTTGACCGGTTAAGCGTCCTTGGCGC
>JAMPBI010000283.1 GCA_023666775.1 Alistipes sp.
GATATAAACGGCTCTTGTCTCCCACGGGAAATCCGAAAAGGTAACACTGAAAATCTCCCGGAAACCTTTATCCGTGTAAGTAAACACCTGATACCGGCAGCGTCCGGAGGCTTCATAATCCTCCGTCATAAAACCGAACAAATTCTTATCGGCGTCGATCATAACCGCCTTGTAATCATATAACGCTTCGGCGTAATTCGCGTCGTAAAGCAGTATTTTATCTTCCTCGACCACATTGTAAGGATCGGACGTATCAAACATGGAAAGTTTCACATACTGCCCCCAGCCGCGGTCGTTGTTCTCCAGACCGATACCGAGAAGTTTTCCCTTGCCCCACGGGTGCATATACTCCGAAAAGCCCGGTATCTTTAAAGCCCCCATGATACGCGGATTTTTCGGATCGGACAGATCCACGGAAAACAGCGGGTCCGTCTCCCTGTAAGTGACAAAATAAGCCACGTCGCCCATGTATCGCGCGGAATAGATCCGCTCGCCCTGCGCCAGCCCCTCAACGCTTCCCACCACCTTTAAGGAAGAGTCGAGAACAAAAACATTGTTGGTGGACTCGCGGTTATTGACGGCGGCGTAACTGGTCGTCATCACGCGCAGATATCCGTTATATTCATTTATCGCGAACGTATCCTTGATCACGCCCGGAATTTTCCCCTCCGTTACCGCTCCGATATTTCCGTCGGAAATATAATCGATCTTGCGGATATCGGTCATATTGTCGGTGGTTTCCCACGAAGTCCGGTAAAGATACATATTTTCCGTTCCCATATAAAATGTTCCGTCAAAACCTAAGACCGCCGCGGAGTCCACCGCGCGCATATCCGCCACGTCCACGGAAGAGATCACCGTGTACGCCGTGTTCTGCGTGTTCTCCGGAATAAAGATATTCTCCGGCGGGACCAGATCGTCGCAGATACGCGGAATATAGGTTTCCGGTTCGCTCTTCTTCATCTGCGTCACATCACTGTAAACGGTCGTGATAATATAAACCACATTCCCGATCTTGCGTGTTTCCACGCTGCTGCCCTCCTGGGTATAAATGCTTATATACTCCGGCTTTTTCCGGTCGGAAATGTCATATTTCGCCAGAGCCACATTATAAGTATCGTTACGGTAGCTCGTACCCTCGCACAAAAGCATATCCCCGTCCACATAAATTTCCTCAAGCGAGCCTACGCCCTCCACATAAATGTCGGAAACCTTTTCGCTCTCGCCCTTATCCACCCGATAAACCGATATGGTATGAAGATCCGTGCTGGCATAATAAATATATTTTCCGTCCGTCTTAATGATATCCGCCTCGTCGATCCCCACGGTCTGTACGTTCGTCTTCGAGTAGGAACCCTCCGCGCTGCCCGTTGTCACTGCGCTCTCCGCCGGCGCGGCGTCATCGAAAGAAAATTTCCCTTCCGCTTCCGCCCCGTTTACGCTTTGCGCCACGGTCGCGGCCTCATTCATGATCATATCCTCGGTAACCGCCATTCCGCCACTATCCGATTTACTGCCGAAAATATACTCCCAGAAAGTCGGATTTCTCCTTTGGTAGCGGTCCCGGTAAGTTTTAAGTTCCGCGTAAACCTCGTCATAACCGGATATGTTTCCCGTCTGCGCCATGACCTGACTTTCGGTCAGCGCCTCGTCAGCCTGCGTCTCCCCCGACTTCTCGGAATTTGCGGAAACACTGTTTCCCGAAAGTATATTTTCTTTTGTGATTCCTCCGCCGATCTGCCTTGTGACAAATGTTACTGCCAGCAGAACCGCTGCCGCCGAGACGAGCGTCGCCGCCACACGGACGGTTTTCCTAGGCAAACTCCCCCCCCTATTTGATTTTTTGCCTTTTATCGTATTCATGATATTTTCCGGCGCAAGACTTTCCGGGACTTTGGTATCCTCCGTCATTTCCTGCAATTTTTCAATTATCTTCTTCTCTTCCATCGCCATTTCCCCATTTCCGATCAATCATTTATTTCCCGTGCCATTTTTTCCAAGGTACGTTTCCGTATGCTCCGGACCGTATTGGCATTCAGTTTCAGGATTTCCGCGATCTCGCTGCTGTCATATCCTCCGAATACCGAAAGTCCGATAACCTGACGTTCCTTTTTCGGTAAAGCCAGAAACATCTGTTTTACCTGCAAATTCAGCGCAAGGTCGGTATGTACGGACGGTTCTTCCTCTCCCTTGACCTCCGATACCACATAATAATCGCGCATTTTCGCCTTACACTTGTTGGAAAGTATCCGGAACAGCCACGTCCCGAAACTCTCCGGTTTCTTTAATTTCCTTATGCCGGCATAGGCGTCGGCGATCGTCTCGCTCACTGCATCTTCCGCGTCCTGAACAGTCCTCAGCGTATATGCCGCGTACCGGTACAATCTGGTATAATACCGTTCATAGAGTTTTACGAATGCCCCTTCATTGCCTCCGATCGCCTCTTCTACCCAATTCCTCTCATCCATACTGTTGTTTCTCCAATCGATTGTTTCCCGTAAATGGTAAATCCGTTCTTTCAACCACTTACATTATATCAGTGTATAAAAAACGGATTTCTGTTGCAAACATTTTTAATTAATTGCATAAATCTTCCAAGGTCATCATTTCCTGCCGGGTGTGATACAGATCCATGATCCAGTCAAACTCCTCTTTCCATGTATCTTCCGTCACCCTGTCGCCGTCAATCTCAATAAGCGGATCCTCCGTCAGCGTTATGGCAAACCGCCTGCTCTCTTTCACATTCCACCGCTCGTCATAGACGGCGTAAGTATAGACGTTGGTTTCTCCCGCATGATAAAACATCACCTGCCCGTCACCGAGGAAAAACGTGTCTTTCGTGTCCCAGAACATTCGGCAGACAAACCGCTCGTTTTCTTCGTCATAGGACATGCAGACCGCCCCGTCCCTGCCGTAAAAAATATATTCGTTCTCACCGTTGCCGTTCACGTCCATGATCGCGTAAACGGCTTCGTTTCGTTTTTCCCCGGGATCGCCGTCCATGATATCCCCGTAATACAACGCTGTTCCCGGTTCTCCAAGCGGATATTCCATGACCGGTATCTCGTCGTTTAAGAAGGCGAGAAAACGGTCTTTTTCAGCGTCGCTCTCATGGTGGGTCGTCCGCTCTTTGGGCTGAACCGTGGATCGCAGGAACGCTTCCGTCTCCGGTTCGCTTTCGTACTCCCGTTCCGTCTCCTGCTCATATGTTTTTGTCGTCTCTTCCTCCGTAACCGCCTTTCGTGGCGTTTTCCCGCAGGCGCACAAGCCCATTATCATACCGGTCACGGCAAGGTAAATCACATATTTTCTCATTCCGTAAGCTCCCAATCTATTTTTTACTCAAACTGCGCGTAATACATATTCCGGTATACGCCGCCCTGCTCCATCAGTTCCCGGTGGGTTCCCTGCTCCACCACTTTTCCGTCCTTGACCACCAATATGGTGTCCGCGTTCCTGATGGTGGAAAGCCGGTGGGCAATGACAAAACAGGTCTTGTCTTTCATCAG
>JAMPBI010000284.1 GCA_023666775.1 Alistipes sp.
CTGCCGCCCTTTTTCAGATATTCCAGCGTATCCAGAAGGGCGAGGATATGAATGTTTTTCTTTGATTTTTCCAACTGTGCCACGATTTCTTCAACCGGCATATCTGCCTTGGCAAGCTGTAGGGCGTATCTTACGAGGACCTGTTCGCCGATGGCGGCGTTCAAACTGTCGATGACAAAAACACTGCCCTCGAATTGTGCCGCTGCCAGAGCGGCGCTCTGATAGGTGCCGGAAAGTTTGCCGGATATGGTGATAACGATAACTTTTTCACCGGCGTCCACCGCCTTCTTATACGCCTCCTCGAATACCGCCGGGGAGATAAGGCTTGTGACCGGCAGCGTGTCGCTCTCGATCAGTTTTTCATAAAATTCATGGTGGCTGATGGTTACGCCGTCAAGATATTCCTCCTCGCCGAAGTTGATCCGCATAGGTAAAACGGTGATATCCGTCTCCGGCATGGACGGAAGGTCCGACGCCGAATCCGTGATAATTCTGATTTTTTCCATTTTGTGTGATTCCTTTCCGTTTTTAAATGTTTTTTTCTTTTTCGTTTACATATTCCGTCAGATTGGCAAGAATCAATTCCATCGTACTGTAAAACGTTTCCCGCCGGCTGTCGGAAAGTCCGCTTCCCACATGGAGAAGCGCGGCTTCGATCCGCTGATCAATCAATGTTACAAGCTCCGTACCTTTTGAAGTCAGATAGTAGGGCGTGCGGTAAGAACGCTTATCTTGCCTGATAGGAATTTGTTCTGCAATTTCGCTATCGGATAAACGAGCGCCGTATACGAAGCCTTTTTCCGTTAGCTGATGGATGCTTCGGGAAACTGCCGCCTTATCTTCATGGCACAGGTTGGTTAGCTGCGTTACCGTCAGTCCGCCGCCGTTCCTTCCCAGATAGTAGAGGCACATGGCGTGTTTTGCCTGTAAGCCGAAAGGCTTCATTTCCGCTTCCTTTATCTTCTGAAGGCACCGGTTCAGCTCCGTAACGCAGATTGCAAATGTTTCAAATCGGTTTCTCATGCAATTTTCTCCAAAGAGGCTGCCGTATCGTAACGCGTTTTCAGCCTCTTATATAGATGTTGATTTGTCAACATTTTGTATTATCACATATAGATGTTGATTTGTCAACAATTCTTTTGCAAATTTTTTCTCAGGGTACTGTTACGGCGCCGCGGATTATGGTATAGTAATTGTATATCATCATGGATAAAGGAGAGATGAGTATGAACGTGGAAGATTATAAGGACAAAGGATTAAATCTCTTGAGAAGAGGACAAAAGGGTATTATTCACGCTATATTCAGCCGTTTCGGGCTGATACTTGTTATGCTTGCCATACAGGTTTTTATTCTTTTTGGTATATTTCATTGGTTTGAGGAATTTCTGCCGCATATTTTAGGCGGAACCATGCTGTTTACCTTTGCGATGGTGATCTATCTGCTTAACAGCCAGATGAACCCGACGACGAAGATCACCTGGCTGGTTGTGATCATGCTCCTTCCGGTGTTTGGCGTGCTGCTGTATTCCTACACTCAGAGCAATATCGGGCACCGTGCCCTGAAATCATGGATCCATCAGACGATCACCAGAACCAAAAACGATATCCCGCAGTCCGAGGAAGTCATGCGGCGGCTGACGGAGGAAGATTCCGGCGCGGCGTCGCTGGCGCACTACATGGCAAGAAGCGGCTGCCACCCGGTATATGAAAATACCTCCGTCACCTATTTCCCGCTGGGCGAGGATAAATTTGAAGAAATGCTCCGGCAGCTTGAAGCGGCGCAGCATTTTATTTTCATGGAATATTTCATCGTTGACGAGGGGCTGATGTGGGGAAAGATTTTGGAAATCCTTGCGAAAAAGGCGAAAGAGGGCGTGGACGTGCGCGTGATGTACGACGGAACCTGCGAGTTCGCGCTGCTGCCCCGCAATTACCCGAAGAAACTCAAAGCCTTGGGGATCAAGTGTAAAGTATTTTCACCGGTATCGCCGTTTGTTTCCACCCACTACAATTACCGCGACCACAGAAAAATCCTGGTGATTGACGGACATACGGCGTTTAACGGAGGCGTCAACCTCTCGGACGAGTATATTAACGCGAAGCAGCGGTTCGGACACTGGAAAGATACCGCGGTTATGTTAAAAGGCGAGGCGGTCAAAAGTTTTACGCTGATGTTTTTGCAAATGTGGGGAATAGAAAAGGACGATGAGACGGCGCGGTTCCTTTCGGTTCCGGAAATGCCGGCAAATACGGCAAACGGTTATGTCATACCTTACGGCGACTGTCCGCTGGACGACGATAAACTGGGAGAGCGGGTGTATATGGATATCCTCAACCGCTCTTTGGAGTATGTACATATTATGACGCCGTACCTGATCTTAGACGGGGAAATGGAGACGGCTCTGAAATTTGCCGCCGAGCGCGGCGTGGACGTTGCCCTTATCCTGCCGGGAATACCGGACAAGGCGGTGCCGTATGCGCTGGCAAAAACGCATTACGCGTCCCTTTTGGAGTCGGGAGTGAAAATATACGAATATACGCCGGGATTTGTCCACGCGAAAGTATTTGTCAGCGACTCGAGGGAAGCGACGGTGGGAACCATTAATCTGGACTACCGCAGCCTCTACCACCATTTTGAGTGCGCTACTTACATGTACCGGACGGACTGCGTTTGTGAGATTGAGAAAGATTTTCAGTCTACGCTGGCAAAATGCCGTCAGGTCACGATGGAGACGGTCCGCAAAGAAAAATGGACGGTAAAATTAACGGGGCGGCTTATGAAGGCGTTCGCGACGTTGATGTAGGGAGCCGCCGAAGACGGAGAGTGGAAAATGATGGATATTTACTATGTCGAGGACGATGAAAATATCGCGGAGAGCGTGAAAGAGTTTTTAAACCGGCGGGGGTTTGGGGTATCCGTTTTTTCTACGATCGGGGAAGCGAAAACGGCGTTGACGAAGAACTGTCCCGCGCTGGTGCTGGTGGACTGGAATATGCCCGACGGAAACGGGAATATGCTCTGTTCGTGGATACGCGAAAAACGGAAGGAACTGCCGGTCATTTTTCTCACGGTCCGCGACGATCCCCGCGATATGGTTTCCGGTTTTGAAAACGGGGCGGACGATTATGTAGTGAAACCGTTTGAGCTGGAGGTGCTGTTTTCCCGCATTCAGGCGCTGCTGCGCAGAACCGGCGACGTGTCGGAACAATATTTGTCCTGCGGCGGGATATCGGTTGACCGAAAACGCATGACGGTGGCGTGTAACGGGGAAGAAATCAGCCTGAGCCGGTCGGAGTATCAGTTATTGCTGTATCTGCTGCAAAACAAGGGAAGGACGGTCACAAGGGAAATGCTTCTGGAAGCGGTCTGGGACAGGAACGGAAATTATGTCAATGACAACACGCTTACGGTCGCCATGAAACGCCTCCGCGAAAAACTTCATCAGCCGTCGTGTCTGAAAACGGTGAGAAGTATCGGTTACCGCATGGAGGAACCAAGATGAGCGTG
>JAMPBI010000285.1 GCA_023666775.1 Alistipes sp.
GTTTTGAAAATATGAAAATAAAATATAACAGTCAGTTAAACGGAAATCTTTTAAGGCGGTTTTGCGTGTTGGACGGAGCGGGCGACGAGTTGCTGCGCAGGGCATATGAAAAATATCATTTAAGCGCAAGGGGGTATGTCAGACTGCTGCGTGTGGCAAGGACGATCGCCGATCTGGAACATTCAAAGAGGATCAACGCCTCGCATATTTCGGAGGCGGTATGCTTCCGCAATATCGGATTTTGGGTGACGGAGTAGGAGGGAGGACATTTGGAAGAGGATAAAAATTTTTTCGGATATTGGCTTTGCGGTATACCGGGAATCGGAAACAGACGGATTGAAAGGCTTGCCGCAAGGTTTGGAAACGCGGAAGCGATTTATCACGCGACGGAAAAACAATTGCGCGAAACGACTATTTTGAAGGAGAAGGACATAGAATGTATCAGCCGCAGTAAAAAAGATACCAATATTTACAAGGAATACCGTGAGTTAAAAAAGAAAAATATAAGAATGATCACAGTAGAAGACAGGGAATATCCGAAACGGCTCCGTCATATTTATGACAGACCGTATTGTCTTTTCGTAAAAGGAACGCTGCCCGCGGAGGACAGACCGTCCGTGGCTGTTGTGGGAGCGAGAAGCTGCAGCGAATACGGAAGACAGACGGCGTTTTCCATCGGGGAGGCGCTGGCGGAAGCAGGAGTCTGCGTGATCAGTGGACTGGCCCGTGGGATTGACGGGGCGGCGCATAAAGGCGCGCTGCACAAAGGCGGATATACGGCGGGGATCCTTGCCTGCGGTGTTGACGTCTGTTATCCTAGGGAACATATTTCCCTTTATACGCAGATGGAGCGGCAGGGCGGGCTTCTTTCCGAGTATCTGCCGAGTACGCCGCCGCTTTCCAACTATTTTCCGATGCGCAACCGGATAATCAGCGGACTGTGCGACGTGGTTGTAGTGGTGGAGGCGAGGGAGAAGAGCGGCTCCCTGATCACGGCGGACATGGCGCTGGAACAGAATAAGACGGTGATAGCCGTTCCGGGAAGGGTTTGCGACGAACTAAGCAGGGGCTGCAACAATCTGATCAAGATGGGGGCGGGGGTATACCAAACGCCCGCCGATATACTGGAAATCCTGCAATACGAGGTGTTTTTGGAGCAGGAAGAAGGCGAAAAGGGTACGGTGCCGGACGGTGCAGGAAAACCGCAGGGAAATTTCCCGTCCGATAAAAAAATTTTGAATTTACTTGCAAAGTCGGAAGAAATGTTATATAGTTACTTAGATTTAACTCCAAAAGATATCAATATATTAATAGAAGAAACAGGACAAAAACCGTCCGAAATCATGGAGTGTCTGGTCAGCCTTTCAATGAAGGGTTATATCAGAGAGGTATCCTGCGGCTGTTATGTCAGGACACAAAAAGAAAGCTGAAGGGAAGTTTTGAAATGGCAAAGTATTTAGTAATTGTGGAGTCACCGGCAAAGGTTAAGACAATTAAGAAATTTTTGGGAGCGAATTATGAGGTCGCCGCGTCCAACGGACATGTCAGGGATTTTCCGAAAAGTACCATGGGAATTGATTTTGAAAATGATTTTGAACCGAAATATATTACGATCCGGGGAAAAGGAGACGTACTCGCCAATCTCCGTAAGCTGGTAAAAAAGGCGGATAAGGTTTATCTCGCGACGGACCCCGACCGTGAGGGCGAGGCGATTTCGTGGCACCTTGCCAACGCCTTAAAGATCGAGGAAAAGGATATCCACAGGATCACCTTTAACGAGATTACGAAAAACGCGGTAAAGTCTTCCATTAAATCGCCGCGGGGGCTGGATATGAATCTGGTTGACGCGCAGCAGTCCAGAAGAATGCTGGACCGCATGGTGGGATACAGCATTTCGCCTCTCCTCTGGGAGAAGATCAAGAGGGGACTCAGCGCGGGACGCGTGCAGTCCGTGGCGCTTCGGATCATCTGCGACCGGGAAGAGGAGATCAATGCCTTTATTCCTGAGGAATACTGGACGTTAGACGCCAAAGTAAATGTTAAGGGCGAAAAGAAAACGGTGACCGCGAAGTTCTACGGTGATGAAAACGGCAAGATCGACATTCATTCCAAGGAGGAAATGGACGCGATCCTGAAGGATATCAAGGGAAAGCCGCTTACGGTGGATTCGGTCAAAAAATCCGTCCGCAATAAAAAGGCGCCGCTTCCGTTTACTACCAGTACGCTGCAGCAGGAGGCTTCCAAAGCGCTGAATTTTTCCACGCAGAAGACCATGAGGCTTGCCCAGCAGTTATATGAGGGCGTTGACATTGAAGGTGTGGGTACCGTCGGTATCATTACATATCTTCGTACCGATTCGACCCGTGTGGCGCAGGAAGCGGAAACGGCGGCGAACGCATATGTAACGGAGCAGTACGGTAAGGAATACGCGGCGGAAGCGAAAAACGGCGATAAGAGCGGCAAGAAGATACAGGACGCCCACGAGGCGATACGTCCTACGGACATTACCCTGCTTCCGGCTAAGATCAAGGAGTCGCTGTCCAGGGATCAGTTCCGCCTGTACCAGTTGATCTGGAAACGTTTTACGGCAAGTCAGATGGCGGACGCGCGGTATGAAGTTACCTCCGTCAATCTGAAAGCGGGAAAGTATTTCTTCCATGTTACGGCGTCCAGACTCGCTTTTGACGGTTTTATGTCCGTTTATGTCAGCGAAGATGAGGATAAAGAAGAAAACAATACCCTTGTAAACGGGATTGACGAAAACAGCAGTCTGACGGTAGCCGAACTGGAGAGCAAACAGCATTTTACGCAGCCGCCGGCGCACTATACGGAGGCAGCCCTTGTCAAGACCATGGAGGAGCTGGGGATCGGAAGGCCTTCCACCTACGCGCCGACGATCACCACGATCATCGCGAGGCATTATGTATCCAAGGAAAATAAAAATCTTTATGTGACGGAGCTTGGCGAAGCGGTAAACCAGATGATGAAAATGGCGTTTCCGAGCATTGTGGACGTGAATTTCACCGCCAATCTGGAATCGCTTCTCGATAAGATCGGGGAGGGCGCCATCAACTGGAAGACGGTTATCCGCAATTTCTATCCGGATCTTGAGGAAGCCGTGCAGAACGCCCAGAAGGAGCTGGAAGAGGTGAAGATAGCCGACGAGGTTTCCGACGTCGTCTGCGAACAATGCGGAAGACAGATGGTGATCAAGTACGGTCCTCACGGGAAGTTCCTTGCCTGTCCGGGATTTCCGGAATGCCGCAATACCAAGCCGTATTTTGAAAAAGCGGGCGTTGCCTGTCCTAAGTGCGGTAAGGAAGTGATCATCTGCAAGACGAAAAAGGGCAGACGGTATTTCGGCTGCGAGGGGTATCCGGACTGTGATTTTGTTTCATGGCAGAAGCCTTCGGAAAAGAAGTGCCCGAAATGCGGTTCTTATATGGTGGAAAAAGGAAATAAACTGGTCTGTCATGATGAGCAATGTGGTTATGTGGAG
>JAMPBI010000286.1 GCA_023666775.1 Alistipes sp.
AAGGTCAGGAGGAATGAGCGATGTTTGAAATCAATAAAGATGAGTTCGGCGGTTTTGTGCAAATGCTCCGCAAAGAGAAGGGGTATTCCCAGAAGGAACTGGCGGAAAAACTTATGGTGTCAGATAAAGCGGTGAGCAAATGGGAGACCGGACATAGTCTTCCGGATATCACGCTTCTTATCCCGTTATCGGAAATACTGGACGTTACGGTGACGGAACTTCTGGAGTGCAGGAGGATTGAAAATGCCGTCGATCTCACGCCGGAAGACGTGGAGGCGCTGGTTAAGACGGCAATAACCTTTTCCGAAACGGACGGGAATATAAAAAGAACGATTGATAAAAAACGAATTTTTATTTATTTGGGGACGGTGGGAATATTTGCCGTGGAACTGCTGATTTTGCACTGCCTGAGGTTTTACGGCGTGAAATGGCATAATGATGGTATGTTTTTATGCAGCGGAATGAGTCTGGGATTTGGCGCGTATTTCTGGCTGCTTTCTAAGGACCGGCTGCCTTCGTATTATGACGAAAATAAGATCAGCGTCGTTTATGACGGAATGTTCCGACTGAATATGCCGGGAATGTATTTTAATAACCGGAACTGGAAGCACATCATCAGAGGCTTACGTTGGTGGTCGTTGGTCAGCGCGGTTTTGTATCCTATTTTATCTCTGGCGGGAGATCTTCTGCTGGGGGAAGCCTGGGAGTATGCGTGCTGGGTGATGGCGACCCCTCTCATGGTCAGCCTGTTTACGGTTATTTACAGACAAGGAAAAAAATATCAGTAAGGACGGTGTTGAAAGGACAGACCGCCCTGTGTTAAAATATTCGTAAACGATAAGAGCGCAGAGGAAGTTATATGTATAAATTACTGGAATTTTTCATATTGTTACTGACGATCGTAACAGGGGGATACAGTATGAAAACGGAAGCGGATATATCAAAGAATATTACGGATAATGTGACGGAAAGCGTTTCGGCGGCGGAGGAAGAGAGGAAGCCCGTTCCGGGGGACCGTTCCATGGAGAATCTTCTTCTTACGGCAAAGGAGCCGGTAGGGACGACCATGTATGTCTGGGGCGGCGGCTGGAACGAGGAAGATACGGGAGCGGGCATTGAGGCAGTTACGATAGGCGTAAGCCCAAGGTGGAAAGAGTTCGCGGGCGGGCAGGACGGCAGTTATGATTTTAAAGATACGGAATATCAGATCCACGACGGTCTGGATTGCTCCGGCTATGTGGGCTGGGTCGTTTACAACGTGTTTGAGACGGAAAACGGAAGCGGCGAGGAAGACGGGTATGTGATGAAAGCGTCTTCCATGGCGGAAACATTTGCAGGTCTGGGCTGGGGTACATATCGAAAGGCGTCCGAGGTGACGGAGTGGAAACCGGGGGATATCATGAGTATGGAAGGTCATGTGTGGATCTGTCTTGGAATGTGCGAGGACGGCAGCGTGCTGTTAATGCATTCTTCACCGCCGGGAGTGCGGATAAGCGGCACTTATATGGCGGACGGGAGGAAAAGTCAGGCGGTGGAGCTGGCGGAACAGTGTATGCGTGAAAATTATCCCCTCTGGTACGCGGATTATCCGGAGTGCGGCGTGAAAAATAATTACCTCACAACGGCGGCGCAGATGCGCTGGAACGAGACGCTTTCGGACGAATACGGCATTCGGGAGATGGACGCCCGCGAAGTGGTGGAATTTTTGTTCGATAGGAAATAGAGTGGATAGATTTTAAGGATAGAAGGAGTACGATATGACAAAGAAACAACTTGCGAAGGAGATTATAGAGAGGCTAAAAAAGGAATATCCCGACGCGGATTGTACGCTGGACTATAATCAGGCGTGGAAACTTCTTGTGAGTGTGCGGCTTGCCGCCCAGTGTACGGACGCGAGGGTAAATGTGGTGGTTCAGGATCTGTACGCGAAATTTCCCGATGTTGACGCGCTGGCAAATGCGCCGGTGGAAGAGATTGAGGCGATCGTAAAGCCCTGCGGTCTGGGACACAGCAAGGCGCGTGATATCAGCGCCTGCATGAAGACGCTCCGCGATAAATATAACGGAAATGTGCCGGAAGATTTTGACGAACTTTTAAAACTTCCCGGCGTAGGCAGGAAGAGCGCCAATCTGATCATGGGCGATGTGTTCGGGAAACCCGCGATCGTGACGGACACCCACTGTATCCGCCTTGTGAACCGCATGGGACTGGTAAAGGATATGAAAGAGCCGAAGAAGGTAGAGATGGCATTGTGGAAAATTATTCCACCGGAGGAGGGAAGCGATTTCTGCCACAGACTTGTCAATCACGGCAGGGAGGTCTGCACGGCGCGCACAAAGCCGTATTGTGACAAATGTTGTCTTCAGGACATTTGTGCAAAGAATATATAAATAAACATGAATTTATAAACAATTTGTGGATAAGTATGTGAATAATCTGAATGGACCAGAACGGAATAATGGAAAAAACCGGGTGTGCATTTACACGGAAAAGTGCGGAGGTTGTGATTATCAGGGCGTTGAATATGAAAAACAGCTTGTGATGTAACAAAATGCGTTTAATAAGTTATTGTCTGACAATTGCAAGGCGGATAAAATAATTGGCGCGCAAAATCCATATTATTATCGGAATAAAGTGCATGGAGTTTTTGCGCGTGATAAGAAGGTTTCCGCAATCCTTAAAACGTTGAGTTTGGTGAAGGCGTTGACCGTATGTATCGGGAGATGGAGGAAGCGGGATTGCCTGATCCGGAGTATAAGACGGTTGCATTTATGGTACATGCAACGATTAAGAATAAGAAGTATCCGGCAGAAATTGACGCAGTCACCCCACAAGATACCCCACAAGATACCCCACAAGATAAAATATTAGTTTTCTGTGAAATTCCCAAATGTAAAACGGAAATTGTAGAGTATATGGGATATAAGGATCCGAGATACTTTACAAAAGAATTTATAAAACCTTTGATTGAAGCAGGTAAGTTACAGATGACGATACCGGATAAGCCTAATAGTAAAAATCAGAAGTATGTGTCAAAGAAGTGACGCGAAAGTATAAAATAAGATATGGAATAAATGAAAAAAGGGAATTTTTGTTGTTATTCTCTTTTTTTATGCTATAATATATGGTATATTTTTGTAGGAGAACGGGCATAAGATCCATTGGTCAGGAGGAGTTATTACAATGAAAAAAGTAGTTAAATTTGGCGGCAGTTCACTTGCCAGCGCGGAGCAATTCAAGAAGGTCGGCGAGATCATTCATGCCGACGATTCCAGAAGATATGTTGTACCGTCGGCTCCGGGAAAGCGGTTTGCGGAGGACAACAAGGTAACGGATCTGTTATATAAATGTTACGACGAGGCTGTTGCGGGTCAGAAGGAGTATGAAAAGATTCTGACGGAAATCAAATCGCGTTACAAGGAAATTATTTCGGGACTGGGTTTGAAGCTCTCGCTGGATAAAGAATTTGAGGAGATCAACGAAAAGTTTTTAAGC
>JAMPBI010000287.1 GCA_023666775.1 Alistipes sp.
GCGTAATATTCAAGGCCAGTACCGACATGTTCAAAAACGAGCCGCCCGTAAAGGCATCAAAAAAGTTGAACGCATCCCCCGTCTGCTGCGAAAACCAGTTGGCGAAAAAGTTTCTGTTGATTCCCGGAACGGGAAGCTGTGAACCGAGCCGGATCACAATCAACATCATAAAGGTAAAGAATAGTTTTTTTCTAATCTCTTTGATTTTAAACGCATTCCTTAAGGTTGTAAACATTAGATCACCTCTGCTGTTCCACCAAGTGCCTCGATCTTCTCTTTAGCGGACGCGCTGAAAGCATCTACCTTGACATCGAGCTTCTTAGTAAGTTCTCCGTTTCCAAGAATCTTAACGCCATCGCGAGGGTTCTTGATGATTCCTTTTTCGATCAATGCTGCCACATCGACCGTCGCACCGTTATCAAATTTTTCCAAAACACTTACATTGATCGCCACGATATCCTTGGAGTTTATGCAAGTGAATCCTCTCTTGGGAATACGCCTGTATAACGGCATCTGGCCGCCTTCGAAACCGGGTCTCGGCGCTCCGGAACGGGCTTTCTGGCCCTTGTGTCCCTTGCCGGCCGTCTTGCCATTGCCTGAACCATGTCCACGGCCTCTTCTAAAATTATCACTGTGCACTGACCCCGCCGCAGGTCTTAAATTTGACAATTCCATTCTGACACCTCCTTTATCTACACTTCTTCTACCTTGATCATATGTCTTACCTTCTGGATCTGACCTCTGGTCGCCGCGTTGTCCGGCAGTAAGATCGTCTGGTTGATCTTCCGAAGACCCATCGATTTAATCGTCGCCCTGTTCTTCGGAACCTGGCCAATGGTAGATCTGATTAAAGTAATCTTTAACATTTTTCTTTCTTCATTGTTTGCCGCCATCTTTTTTTCCTCCTAACTATTCTGACCGAGCCGGTCGTACCTTAGGCGCGAACCTCTTCTACAGATTTGCCGCGGTTCTTAGCCACCTCTTCAGGAGTCTTAAGCCGACTTAAACCTGCGATCGTAGCAAGTACAACATTCTGTTTGTTGTTGGAGCCCAAAGATTTTGTACGGATATTCTTGATGCCCGCAAGCTCGCATACGACACGCGCCGGACCTCCGGCGATGATACCGGTACCTTCCGGAGCTTTCTTCAAAAGAACAGACGCGGAACCAAACTTGCCGACAAAATCATGCGTAATACTGTTGCTGTCGTCGAGCGCAACCGTAACCAGGTTCTTGATCGCATCCTCTTTACCTTTGCGAATTGCCTCAGGGATTTCAGTTGCTTTGCCGAGTCCCGCGCCAACATGACCATTGCTGTCGCCGACTACAACAAGCGCCGTGAAACGCATGTTACGACCACCCTTAACAACCTTAGTAACGCGTTTGATCGTCACTACCTTTTCAGTCAATTCTAACTGACTTACATCAATGATTGTACGTCTCATGTGATTTCTTTCTCCCTCCCTAGAATTCTAAGCCAGCTTCTCTGGCCGCATCAGCTAATGCTGCAATCTTACCATGGTATATAAAACCGCCTCTGTCAAAGACAACCGTCTTAATGCCTTTCTCAATTGCTCTCTTAGCGATTACTGTTCCTACATATGCCGCCGCATCGACGTTATTGGTTTTCTCCAGTTCAGACTTGATAGACTTCTCGAGGGTAGACGCCGAAACCAAAGTGTTGCCAACTGTATCGTCAATAATTTGAGCATACATATGATTATTGCTTCTGAACACTGCAAGACGCGGTCTCTCAGCAGTACCGCTTAAACGGTTACGCAGTCTGTTGTGTTTTTTTACACGAACTTTTTGTCTTGATTCCTTACTAACCATTTTCATACTCTCCTTATCTGTTATTTCTTACCAGTCTTACCAACTTTACGTCTAATTGTCTCATCAGCATACTTAATGCCCTTGCCCTTGTAAGGCTCCGGTCTTCTCTTGTCTCTGATCTCAGCCGCAAATTGACCAACTTTCTCTTTATCAATGCCCTTGACGATGATCACATTCTGTCCTTCCACAACGGTCTCGATGCCCTCGGGATCCGTCATCTCCACCGGGTGGGAGTAACCCAGATTCAGGGTCAGGGTCTTGCCGGACTTGGACGCTCTGTAACCTACGCCGTTCACTTCCAGTTTCTTCTCATAACCGTTCACAACGCCGACCACCATGTTATGAATCAGCGTTCTTGTCAAGCCATGGAAAGATTTCATCTTTTTCAGGTCGTTCGGCCTGGATACCACAACCTGGCCGCCTTCCACTTTGATCTCCATCTCTGCGGGAAGCACTCTCTCAAGCGTTCCTTTGGGACCTTTTACAGTCACTTTGTTATTTTCTGCCACCTCTACGGTTACCCCCGCAGGGATAGCGATTGGCATTCTTCCTATACGTGACATGCCCGTACCTCCTTTTTTATTTGCCGCATCTGCGATGCGGTTTCCCATATCTCGGCTATGCACCGGAATATCAGTTTCTCATTACACACAATCAGATAAACCTCAAGACAAAGTCTAGTTTTTCTTATCTCTACCAGGAAGAATGGATGCGTCAGCGACATTCTTCCAAACCAAATTTAGTATTTCTTAGGCGGCGTTTTTTGACGCCTTAGAAATTCTTTTGGTTTTTCGAGTTTGCGAAGCAAATCTCGCAGACAAAGTCTAGTTTTTCTTAGGCGGCGTCCCTCAGACGCCTTAGAAAAACTCTTTGTCTTGTTACCAGACAAACGCCAGCACCTCGCCGCCTACCTGCAGCTCTCTCGCCTTCTTGTCCGTCACAACACCCTGGTTGGTCGAGATGATCGCAACGCCAAGACCTCCCAGAACCCTCGGCAGATCTTCCTTGCCCGCATACACGCGCAGACCCGGTTTCGAGATTCTTTTGATGCCGGAAATGATCTTATCGTTCTTGTCTTCACCGTACTTCAAGGTGATATGGATGTTCTTAAAGCTGCCGTTATCGATCAAATCAAACTTTCTGATATATCCTTCGTCCAAAAGAATCTGCGCAATCGCCAATTTCATCTTGGATGAGGGTACATCCACTGTATCATGTTTTGCAGTGTTCGCATTACGGATTCTTGTAAGCATATCTGCAATCGGATCGCTCATTGTCATGATTTTTCCTCCTTAATAATATCATTGCTTATTTTAAGTCTTTCTGCCAGCCCGCCGGTATCCCTCAAATGCCCCGAAACCCTTCCGCCTTTCCGAGTTTGCAGAGCAAATCTCGCAGACAAAGTCTAGTTTTTCTTAGGCGGCGTCCCTCAGACGCCTTAGGAAAACTCTTTTGCTTTTCCGAGTTTGCGAAGCAAATCTCGCAGACGAAACTTAGTTTTTCTTAGGCGGCGTTTTTCAGACGCCTTAGAAAATCTTTTCGTCTTGTTACCAGCTCGCCTTCTTGACGCCGGGAATCTGCCCTTTGTATGCTAACTCACGGAAGCAAATTCTGCAAATTCCGTATTTTCTTAAATAAGCAT
>JAMPBI010000288.1 GCA_023666775.1 Alistipes sp.
ATAATGCCCGCAAGTCCCACAGGCTTTTCGCTGTCGCAGATCATAAGAATGGAGGAATCCAGTTTCCTTGTCTGTCCGTCCAGCGTTACGAACTCTTCCCCGTCCTCGGCGCGTCTTACGATAATCTGCTTTCCCGCGATGGTATCCAGATCGTAGGCGTGCATCGGCTGACCGTATTCTTCCATGACATAATTTGTGATATCCACAATATTGTTGATCGGACGGATACCGCTTGCCGCAAGGCGTCTCTGCATCCATTCCGGCGACGGCGCCAGTTTGATATTTTTTACTACCCTTGCCGTATATCGCGGGCAAAGATCCGTATCTTTTACCGTAACGCGGACATAATCGTTTACGTCTTCCGAATTTCCCGTCTCCTTGATCACCGGAGGCTTAAATTCTTTATTAAATGTTGCCGCGGCTTCCCTTGCGATACCGATAACGCTGTAGCAGTCCACGCGGTTTGAAGTGATCTCATACTCAAATACCGTATCGTCCAGTCCCAGATAAGAAACGGCGTCCTCGCCTACCGGCGCGTTATCCGGCAGGATATAAAGTCCGTCTTCCGGCGCGTCCGGGTAATAATCTCTGGAAGAACCCAGTTCCTCGATGGAACACATCATGCCGTTTGACTCGACGCCGCGGAGTTTTCCCTTCTTGATCTTGATTCCGCCCGGCGTCTTACTTCCGTCGTGACCGCCCGCAACTCTTCCACCGTCCAAAACAACGGGAACTTTGGCGCCCTCAAATACATTCGGCGCTCCCGTCACGATCTGTATGGTCTCCGCTCCGGTATTGACCTGACAGACGACCAGTTTGTCCGCGTCCGGGTGGCGTTCTACTTTTACGACCTGACCGATCACAATTTTCTCAAGATCGGCGGAAAGTTCCTCAAAGCCTTCTACTTTGGTTCCCGTCAGCGTCATTGCGTCCGTATACTCCTGCGCCGTGCAGTCGAGGTCAGGCACATATGCTTTTATCCATGATAATGCTGTATTCATTTTCTTTACCTCCCGATTAGAACTGCTTTAAAAATCTTGCGTCGTTCTCATATAATAATCGCATATCGTCGATTTCATATTTCAGCAGCGCAATCCGCTCAAGACCCATGCCAAACGCGAAACCGCTGTACACGTCCGGGTTAATGTTACATTTTCTCAATACGTCCGGATGCACCATGCCGCAGCCTAATATTTCGATCCAGCCGGAACCCTTGCACATGCGGCAGCCTTTGCCTCCGCATTTAAAACAGGTAACGTCCATCTCCGCGCTCGGCTCGGTAAACGGAAAATGGTGCGGACGGAACTTTACTTTTGTCTCCTGCCCGAACAGTTCCTTCGCGAACTCGGCGAGCGTTCCTTTCAGGTCCGCAAACGTAATATTTTTATCGACAACGAGTCCCTCCACCTGATGGAAACACGGCGAATGGGTCGCGTCCACTTCGTCGGAACGGTAAACCCTGCCCGGCGCGATCATGCGAATCGGAAGTCTTCCCTTCTCCATCTCGTGGATCTGCGTGGAGGACGTCTGGGTACGGAGCAGGATCTCGCTGTTGATATAGAACGTGTCCTGTTCGTCCTTTGCCGGGTGGTTTGCCGGAATATTCAGCGCCTCAAAATTGTAATAGTCGTATTCCACTTCGGGACCTTCCACCACCTCGTATCCCATGCCCACAAAAATCTTCTCTACCTCGTCTAACGCAACCGTGTTCGGGTGCTTATGTCCGATGGCATTTTTCTTTGCCGGAAGCGTTACGTCGATCGTTTCCTTCTCCATCTGGACCGCGCGGAGTTTCTTCGCCATATTGGCTTTCGTCTGCTCAAGCATTTCCTCGATGGCGCTTCTTGTCTCGTTCACAAGCTGTCCCACCATCGGTCTGTCCTCTGCGGCGACTTCCTTCATACCCTTTAAAACTTCCGTAAGCTCGCCCTTTTTTCCAAGGTAAGCTACCCGGATCTCATTGAGCTTGTCCAACGAATCCGAGCTGTTAATCTGTGCCAGAGCCATTTCCCTGATACGCTGTAACTTTTCTTTCATTTCCTGTTCTCCTTTTCCTGCTCTTTAAATATCCCGACCATTCAAAAAAATCCGCCTCTTAGTATCTGCATACTAAGGGACGGAGTAAATCACTTCGCGGTACCACCCTGCTTCCTGAACGCTCAGGCTCTCAACATGCGTAACGTGCATGAAACGGTACTGCCTACTAACCATGCGTATTCAGCAATACGGCTCGGGTGGGAATTTCAACACTTATCTGTACCCCGCGGCTTACAGCCACGACCGCGGTCTCTGTCTGGAAAATAAGTATCTACTGTACACCTTCACTGCCTTTTTATAAAACTAGAAATAATTGTAGCATAAATAAAGATTTTGTCAACCGTGAATTTTTTTTAATTTAATCAATACAAATGGAAGACGCATATGTATCTATGAACGCATCCCTGTCATAAAAATATACCATATAGCCGTTATAATCATACACACGCTTTCCATTTTCCAGCAGCGCGTTCGCGAACAGGTCGCCTTCTATCTCCATATTCGCCACATCATTGAAACGCAGTAATACAAAGAAATGTTCCGTATCAACTGTTTCCCATGTTTTTCTCTCTAAAAATCTTGCGGGCATAAGCCACTCATACGCCTCCGCAAACCGCTTCTCGCCATTGATATTAATAACCTGAATTTTCCCATCAGACAGTTCTGTTAAAATATCACCATTCCAAAATGTCGCCATTCCAAACGTTGCCTGTTCTTCCTCAAGAAAACGTACCACGTCTTTTATATAGAAATTATCGTCGTGGACTACCATATCTCTCAGATTGGTAAAACATAAAATAACACTGCACATAATAAATAATGTATTTGCTATCTTTGACAAGTCCAAAAAACGGCTTCCGTATTTTCCGAAATATATCGTGATCAACGGTATAAAAAATACATATATCAAAATAAAATAACGATTTCCATACATGTGGTCAATGAAAATAAAAACGGCTATATGCATGACAATCAGCATTAACGCAAATATTTTAAAAAGATATTCTTTTTCCTCATGCTCCCTGCTACGATATACTACCCCGATCATAAACATAAAAACAATAACAAAAGCGATAGCGGCAATGCTCTGTATTCCCGTAACAGATTTAATATTAGCTCCTTCCACATATCCAAATAAACGGAAAACATCTGTCACCATAACACTTAAATGTTCAAAAATATCATATATGTTTCCCCACTCTCTAAAATTTGTCACCTGTAACGTATCATAATTGTTAAAAGTATAATATCTGCCAAAATACAGACTGTTGATCAAATATCCGGCAAGATAACTTCCGACACATACTAACACGACTTTTATTCTTGTATCTTTAAATATGTCCCGGCAAAAAATCGTTTTCCCCGCTTTATAAGCCTCCTGCATACATAATATGCCAACCGTTGCCAAAAGAGGAAGCACAAAAGCCAGAGC
>JAMPBI010000289.1 GCA_023666775.1 Alistipes sp.
AACATTCTTTATCCAATTTCCTGCGCTCTTTCCATAGTTCGATATCTTTATCCGTCAGTCCGCTGGCTGCAAGCTGATTTCCCCAATACGAATCAAACCATTCGTCCGCCGCTGCCTGTCCGGCGCAAAACTGATCGTAATTGACAAATAGTCCGCCCTTCGGCAATTTATCGTAAATCCTCGCGAACAGCCTCTCCTTATCCTCATTCTCCAAATGATGAATGGATAACGCCGAAATGATTATATCAAAATTCCCTGTGGGAAGTCCACCCGAATAATCCAATATGCGGTAAGATACTTTATCGACTCCGGCAAATCTCCTGCGGGCAACATTCAGCATATCGTCCGCTATATCCACAAGCACATACTCCGTTTCCGGGAAATGCCGATACCAGAAATAAGACAACAAACCCGTTCCTGCTCCCAAGTCTAAAATCCGCTTTGGTTTTTCGATGTTGGATACAATAAACTTTGTCGTGCTTTCATAAAAATCATCAAAGCATGGGATAAACTTTTTGCGGCTGCCGTCATATTGCTCCGCTATGAGGTTGAACTGAGTTTGAATGTTCATGGGGCGGCTCCTTTCTTTTTGTTTCTATCCGGACGAACTATCATCAAGTATTATAAAAGAATAACCTTTCTACGTCAAATACACCTAAACCAGCCAAACCGGCACAATATAATTATCCCTGTCAATCGCGCCAAATTCCGGCTTCATGCAGATAACGGCCCCTTTGGAACGAGGCGTGGACGATTTGTCCAGCAGCGAAAATACCCGGATCAATTCCGTTCCCGGATTGGAAGTCTTTTTAATCTCAATCGGATTTAGTACGCCGTCATGCTCCAGTACGAGGTCAATTTCTCTGGCGTCTTTATCGCGATAATAATATAAATACGGTTCCATGCCGCAATTCAAGTAAGTCTTCATGATCTCGGCAACCACATAGTTTTCCAAAACCGCGCCGTTCATCGCGCCGCTCTCCAAAGTCTCGGCGCTGCTCCATTTCGTCAGGTAACAGACCAGACCGGTATCATAAAAGTACAGCTTCGGAGTTTTTACAAGACGCTTCAACAGATTGTTGGAATAAGGGTGCAGATAAAATATAATTCCTAACGTCTCCAAAATTCCCAGCCAGCTTTTTGCCTGTATCTGGTTGATATCCGCGTCCCGCGCAATATCGGCGATATTTAACATCTGACCGCACCTTGCCGCGGCGGCGGTAATAAACCGAAAAAATTTCAGCGAATCGATGGCGTCGGACAATTCTCTCACGTCACGCTCGATATATGTGCTTAAATAACTGCTGTAAAAAATCCGGCTGTTACTATTGGCGCCGCTTATTATCGCCGGCATGGAACCTTTATAGATCCGTTCAAAAATACCTCTCGTATCCGCTTTTGACCTGCCGGCTTTTCTTGCCGACAAAGCCTCCATATCGACAGTAAACGGTTCTGCCGTTCCGCCGCAGATTTCCGTCTGGGACAGCGAGGTAAGAGAGAGTACCGCCACTCTTCCCGCCAGCGACTCCTGCACGCCGTTCATCAGCTTAAATACCTGCGAACCGGTGAGCCAGAACGCTCCCGGCTTATGATTTTTGTCCACATGTATTTTGATATAGGCAAAAAGCTCCGGCGCGTACTGAACCTCATCAATCAGCACAGGCGGTTTATGCAGCTGCAAAAACAATTCCGGATCATTCTTTGCGATCGCTCTCTCATTCAGATCGTCTAACGTCACATATCCCCTATCCGTACCTTCATCTTCTGCCAGCTTCTGAAGCATTGTAGTCTTTCCGACCTGCCTCGGACCCGTTACCAAAACAACCGGATATTCTTTCGTAACCTGCTTTACCACATTTTCCAGATTTCGCGTTATATATTTCATATCCCGGCTCTCCTTTCGGCTATTATTAATCTATAATAAATTTTAGCCGAAATGTATTCAAAAATCAAGAATATTCCGGCTAATATTTATTATGTTCTGATTTCAGCCGGAACATGTACTATCCTCTCTTTATTTTCCCGACCCAAATATGATATACTATCAACAAAAAAAGAAAGGACATCAACAAAATGAAATCATCAAACGACCTGCGCGCGGCGTTGCGCGCAATCGACCACAAAAGCTATCCCGCTTACAAATCCCTGTCGGGCGGCTACCGCTTCAACGACTACTGCCTGTTCATCGACCATGTGCAGGGCGACCCTTTTGCCGCCCCTTCGACGCTCCACATAGAAATTTCCCATAAAACAGCCGGTTTCCCGGCAGAATACTATAGCGCGAAATGTTCCCGCACCGCTCTGGCAGATTTCCTGTTAAGGCAGCTTGCCGGACGTTTCGAGAACTGCAACTATAAAGCGAAAGGTTCCGGAAAAAGCGGTCTTTTATCCATCACCCGCTGCGGTCAGGAAATACTGGAACGAAGCGCCTGCGAGATCACCGACGACCGGATCGTCGCCCGTTTTCAGGTGGGATTTCCCGCATTCGGACGAACCATCAACGCCGGCGAACTCGAAAAGATCCTCTTCGATCTTCTCCCGGACTGCGTAACCCAAAGCCTTATCTACCGAAACCTCGACGCGAAAAAAGTAGAAAACGCCGTCTTCCTCGCGGAAGATCAGGAAGCGTTGAGAACCGTTCTCCAAAAAGAAAAACTGGCAGCCTTTGTGGCAAACAGTTCCATACTGCCGAGAAAAAGCGGCGTTTCCGACGTTCCGATGAAAGACAGCATACCGTTTACGTCGCCGGATACGTTAGAACGCACCTTTTTCCTGCCGCATAAAGGCGAGATCACCGGAATGGCGATACCGCAGGGGATCACCCTCATCGTCGGCGGCGGATACCACGGCAAATCCACGCTGCTCGAAGCATTGCAGAACGGCGTATACAACCATATCGCAGGCGACGGACGGGAATACGTTGTCACGGACGATACCGCGGTCAAACTGCGCGCCGAAGACGGACGCTCAATCCGTGACGTGGACATTTCCCTGTTCATTAACGACCTGCCAAACGGCAGGGACACCACCCGTTTCTCCACGGCGGACGCCAGCGGCAGCACGTCGCAGGCAGCCGCGGTCATTGAAAACATGGAAGCGGACTGCCGTCTGTTCCTCATCGACGAGGACACCTCGGCGACCAATTTCATGGTTCGGGACGAATTAATGCAGCAGGTAATCAGCCGCGAAAAAGAACCGATCACCCCGTTTCTGGAACGCGTCCGCGGTCTCTATGAAAAAGCGGGGATATCCACCATTCTGGTGGCGGGCAGTTCCGGCGCGTTCTTTTATATCGCCGATAACGTCATTCAGATGGACTGCTACCGCCCCGTCGATATCACCGATACCGTAAAAAGCAGGATCGCCAAACAGCTTTCCGCTCCGAAAACAAAAGCGCCGGATTTTACCATGCCTTCCCATGACAGGATATTTCCGGCTTACAAACGCAATACAAAAGGGAAAAAA
>JAMPBI010000028.1 GCA_023666775.1 Alistipes sp.
GCGCTACCACGCCAAGAAAAATAACGCCGTCCTCCGTGTAAAAATACCGGAAATTCCCCGTTGAAGGAAAAGCCTGCGCCATGCTGCGGGAAAGAGCGGAAGTTTCCTCCTCCGAATCCAGATTGTAAAAAGCATTCAGCTCTGCCGCGTCCTTAATTCCCTGATACTGGGATAATTCTTTCTGTTCTTCTTCCATGATTTTGACATAAGTATCCGTAGATGTCATTTCTTGTTGTATTATATCCTCCGTTACTTCATTTGATATCTGTTGTTTTTCAGAAGTACACCCAGCAACTACAGCCATAATACAACAAATAAACAGAACATACTGTTTTTTCATGATTAGATAATCCTCCCAGCCTTTTGTTTAATATTCCCATATCTGCTGCATTGTAAGATATCCTGCATAATCATAATCAACATTTTGATCATATATGATTGGAATTGCCCCTGTCTTCACGACACCATTTTCCATAAAAGAATATCCAATTCCGCTACATGCAATCTGACCGGATAATGGTTCACTAGCATCCCTCATAAAAAATAATCTTCCGTTACTAGCCGAAGTGGCTGAATAAGTGGTATTGGTTATCACAGAAGAACGATTTATCCTTGTTACAGTATTGGACCAAACACCATTTGTATAGCCGTTTGCATTTGCAACAAATCCTTGGGATACATATGTAACTTTTAAATTTGTAATCGGCGCATACTCCACTTTATCATAAATGAACTTAACGCTTAAAGTTCCATGTTGATAATATGGGTACTGATAATCATTATCACGCGAATAATAATAATCATATACTACTTTAACGTTCATTGTACAGTAATTGATTTCACCGACATTATGGTCAAATGTTCTTGATGTAGCGACACTTGATAAATAATCAATAGCATTTACCAAATCTCCTTTATCATCTTTCATCATCGGAACAACAACCTGCGAAATCATACTATCATCATCTTCATCTTTAATAATGATAGAGCTGCCGCCATCTGACATTTCTTCGCTACATAACGCTATACCATCATTGGAATCCACAACCTCAACCAATCCTGCTTCCACATCATCATTGGATATAATTCCCGCAAATACCATATCGCTAATCACAAATTGTTCTACCTCGTCGCGCGAAGTTATTTTGCCGGTTGGCTCTGCATTAATAATATATGTACTGCAAATACATATGTTGAATACAAAAACTATAGCCAAAAATTTTTTTAACATTTTCATACGTTTACCCTCCATTTTTAAACCAATATTTTCATAATCACCCTATGTAAATTAAACTTTCTTCTCATGTAATCCTTTTATTTCTCCTAAGTTCACAAATATAACCTCACCTCCTGCCCTTTATTCTAAATCCATAATACATACCCGTCCTGCTCATAACAATCCTTTTCTTTTGTTACTTTTTGTTACTTTCTGTTGGTTTTCGTTACTTTTTGGTATTGATTTTCATAAATTTATATGATATCTTATATACAAAATTATAGCGAATGTGAATCGAGGGAAAGTATGAAAGATTTCACAATATTACTGGTTGAAGATGATGTAAGTGCCTGCAACGCATTTATACAACATACGGAACAAATAGACGACATATCCATCGTAAGTATTACGAATAATTCAACAAAAGCGCTTGCGGATATTTGCGACTATGTTCCCGATGTCGTAATATTAGATCTCGAATTGCACAACGGAGGCGGAAGCGGTCTTGATGTCTTACAGGGGTTAAAAGATATGCCTTTAAGCGACCGACCGTATATTTTGATCACCACGAATAATTCCAGCAGCACCACATACGAATACGCCCGTCAGCTCGGCGCCGATTACATCATGTCAAAACATCAGAAGGATTATTCCGAAGAAAACGTTCTCAATTTTTTAATTATGATGAGATCCGTAATCCAAAGCAGAAAAAAAGAGACCTCTCTCACTCCGCCGGCAGCACAATCTCCTCATCAGATGAAAAAAAGAATCGAGCAGCGTATCATAACCGAACTCAATCAGATCGGTATCAGTCCTAAAGCAACCGGATATCCGTACCTCATCGACGCAATACAGATCATAATGGACGATCCGACGCAGAGGGTTTCCACTCTCATCGGTAAAAAATACAAAAAAACGGAGAGCAGCGTGGAACGGGCTATGCAGAATGCCATAAACAAGGCATGGAAGCAAACGGACATTGACGAACTTTTACAATACTATACCGCAAGGGTAAATCCCGAAAGAGGTATGCCTACCGCTATGGAATTTATCTATTACTACGCAACCAAGTTGAAAAACGAATATCAATAGAGGGCGCATAAATGCGCCCTACAGGATATAGTATGATTTAGTTACCCAATAAACCATACAGCCAATCCAAAAATTCCTGCCACATATGCATTTCTCCCCTTTTTAATATAAATATAGGGAGAAGATTAAATAAATGCATTCCGGAAGGTATTTTTGTATATTCGTTGGAGGGAGAATATACGATGAATTATGCAAGTACATATATTAAATATTTATTTATGTTTTTAAGCAGTTTTTATTTATTTTCAAAACTGCTTAATCTGACGGTATCCAAAAAAAACACATTTATCTGCATTTTGTACTCTGTTTTAGTATCCATTCCTTTCGTATATATACGGTTGCACCTTACGTCTATTAGTTTGTTTATATTCCTATTTTTATTTTTTCTCGCCACGATATTTCTATATCATATCTCAGTGAATACCGCCTTGCTTTCCGCTATTATTTCGTTTGGAATCAGTTATTTTCTCTTCACTGTTTCTACTCTTTTGATCGGCTCTGTTTTTTTTCTTCAAGTAATGAAAACGCCGGAAAACAGACCATTTTTAAAGATGTTGTCCTTATTTTTCATCGGCGTACTGCAATTTGTCCTATCAACCATTCTTTTTCGTTCTAAACGCCTGAAAAAGGGAATGCCTGCTTTATTACAGCAGGGTGCCAACACCGGCGTCTTTATCAGTCTTATTATTGTAATGACCGCTTCCCTTATCAGAGTTTATGCTCAAACGGATCTGCTGCTCTTTATTCCGGTATTTACCATTATAATCTGCGGCGTCCTGTTATTTTTCTGGTGGAAAAGGAGCATTACGCAAAAATATAGAAGAATGTTGCAGAAACAGGAAACGGAGGCGCTTATATACGCGAACCAAAGCCTCCAAAAGGAAATTCAGACTCTCCGCAACGATAATGAAGCCTTATCAAAGATCATTCATAAAGATAATAAGCTGATACCCGCTATGGAGCTGGCAGTAAGGGAACTGCTCGCCTCCGGTCAGACGTCCGACCACGACGCCGATTTGAAAAACAGGGCGGATTCGTTATTAAAGGAACTTCAGCTTCTCACCGAAGAAAGAAAGGGAATCCTTTTGTCTTATGAAAGGGATTCCCTGTATACCGTCTCCACCGGTTTAACCCGCTTTGACGCGCTTATTCATTATATGAACCAAAAATGCTATCTCAATGGAATTGATTTTAAAATCTCGCTGAATACCGATATTCCCCAAATGACGCAGGAAGTCATCGACGAACCGGATCTATGCACTTTAACCGCCGATTTACTGGAAAACGCGATCATTGCCTGCAAAAATCAACCGGTCAAAAACATTCTTCTGGTAATCGGTATCGAAGACCAACATTATTTCCTTAACATATTTGACAGCGGTGTTCCGTTTAAACTCGACACCATTCAATTAATAGGAAAAATCCGTACCACCACCCACGCGGATACCGGCGGAAGCGGGTACGGATTGATAACCGCCTTTGAACTTGCCAGAAAATATAAGGCAAGTTTCTATCTTGAGAAAAACAACGATACTCCTCTGTACGCGAAAAAAATCTCATTTTGCTTTGACGGCTTATACATCTTTACCGCTTACGGCGAACGTATCATACAATAACTGTCTACACACTGATCGTCGCCGTCATGCCAAGGTCAGCCTTTGCCGCCTCAAGGATTGGATTGACGACTTCCGCAAGGAACTCCTCAACCTGCTCTTTGGATCGTCCCACATACTTCGCCGGATCCATGGTTTTCTCCAGTTCTTCCCTCGTCAGATTAAACGAAGGGTCCGCGGCGATCAGATCGAGGAGGTTATTTTCAAGACCTTTCTCTTTCACGTTCTTTCCCGCTTCCATGGAAAGCTGACGGATCTTCTCATGGAGTTCCTGTCTGTCCCCGCCGGCTTTTACCGCGTCCATCATGATATTTTCCGTCGCCATGAACGGAAGTTCCGACATCAGCCTCTTTGTGATAACCTTATCATATACCACCAGACCGTCAACGACGTTTAAGTACAGATCGAGAATACCGTCAACCGCAAGAAACGCTTCCGGCACGGACAGTCTCTTATTTGCCGAATCGTCCAGCGTTCTCTCAAACCACTGCGTCGAGGATACGATCGCCGGGTTCAACGCGTCCGCCATGACGTAATCGGCAAGGGAAGCCATTCTCTCACAACGCATCGGATTTCTCTTATATGCCATCGCCGACGAACCGATCTGGTTCTTTTCAAACGGCTCTTCTATTTCCTTCAAATGCTGCAACAGACGGATATCGTTGGAAAACTTGTGCGCGCTTGCCGCAATGCCCGCGAGAACATTCAGTACCCTCGTATCCACTTTTCTGGAATAGGTCTGCCCGGAAACGGCAAAACAATCCGCAAATCCCATCTTCTGCGCGATCATCTTGTCGATCCTGCGGATCTTATCGTGGTCGCCGTCAAACAGCTCCAGAAAACTTGCCTGCGTTCCGGTCGTACCCTTGGAACCAAGCAGTTTCATGGTAGAAAGCACATGATCCAGATCCTCCAGATCCAGCACCAGTTCATTGAGCCACAGCGTAGCCCTCTTACCTACCGTCGTAGGCTGCGCCGGCTGAAAATGCGTAAAGGCAAGCGTAGGCAGCGCCTTGTATTCGTCGGCAAACTTCGCAAGCTCGTTCATCACGTTGACCAGTTTTTTGCGGATAAGGCGAAGCCCCTCCGTCATAATGATGATATCCGTATTGTCGCCTACATAACAGGAAGTCGCTCCCAGATGGATAATGCCCTTTGCTTTCGGACACTGAACGCCGTATGCGTACACATGGGACATAACGTCATGCCGGACGAGTTTTTCCCTCTCCTTTGCCACATCATAATTGATGTCTTCCGCGTGTTCCTTTAACTCGTCGATCTGTTCCTGCGTGATATCGAGTCCCAGTTCCTTCTCCGTCTCGGCAAGGGCGATCCACAATTTTCTCCAGGTCTTAAACTTCTTGTCCGGTGAAAAAATATACTGCATTTCCTTACTGGCGTAACGCTCCGCCAACGGCGTCTGGTATCTATCGTACATAACCGTACCTCCAATTTTCCTATTATTTCTCGTAGCTGCCCCGGATATCCGTTGTCGGCGGTTCCATCGGATACTTTCCCGTAAAACAGCCGTCGCAGTATTCCGTACAGCCGCCGATCATCTCTCCCAAAGAACCTACGTCGATATATCCCAGAGAATCCGCGCCGATCATCTTACCGATCTCCTCCACGGAATGATTATACGCGATCAACTGGTCGTGGGACGGAATATCCGTTCCAAAGTAACACGGGTGCAGGAAAGGCGGCGAACTGATACGCACATGAACCTCGGTTGCGCCTGCGTTTTTCAACATTCTCACGATCCTCTCGCTGGTCGTGCCGCGAACGATGGAGTCGTCGATCATGATCACCCTCTTACCCTTCACAACCTCCGGCATCGCGTTGAGTTTGATCTTTACGCTGGATTCCCTCTGCGCCTGCTTCGGCTTGATAAAGGTCCTTCCGATATAACTGTTCTTCACAAACGCGACGCCGTAAGGAATACCCGATTCCAGAGAATACCCGAGAGCGGCGGCGTTTCCCGATTCCGGAACGCCCACCACGATATCCGCTTTGGCGGGGTGCGATCTCGCAAGGATCCTTCCCGCCATGATCCGGGAATTATATACGCTGATCCCGTCAATCCGGCTGTCGGGTCTTGCGAAATAAATATATTCAAAAATACATCTTGCCGGTTTTTCCGTCGCCATGGACATATTGGACGTGATTCCTTCCCTGGTGATCGTCACGATCTCGCCCGGAAGAACGTCCCGCACAAATTCCGCCCCCACGGCGTCCAAAGCGCACGTCTCTGACGAAAAGAAAAACGCGTTGTCCCTCTTGCCGATACAAAGCGGCTTAAATCCAAAAGGATCCCTCGCCCCGATCATTTTACGGGGACTCATTATGATCAGTGAATACGCGCCTTTGATCTTCTTCATGGCATTGGCGACGGCTTCTTCTACCGTCGGCGTCTCAATACGCGCCCTCGCGATCAGATACGCGATGACCTCCGAATCGATGGTCGTCTGGAAAATCGCTCCCGTATAAGACAATTCGTCGCGAAGCTCCAGCGCGTTTAACAGATTGCCGTTGTGCGCGAGCGCCAGCGTGCCTTTTACATAATTCAGAACAAGCGGCTGGGCGTTTTCGCGGGTACTGCTTCCCGCGGTCGAATAGCGCACATGCCCCACGCCGATATTTCCTTTGAGTTTCTCGAGAGTTTCCGGGGTAAACACTTCATTTACAAGCCCCATATCCCTATGGGACGTAACAACGCCTTTCGGTCCTTCCGTATCGCTCACCGCGATACCGCAGCTTTCCTGTCCTCTGTGCTGTAACGCGAACAGACCGTAATAAATGGTTGACGACACATCGTTACCGTCAAAATCATACACGCCGAAAACGCCGCATTCCTCATGAAGTTCCTCATTATCAATAATCTCTGATATTCTTTCCTGATTCATTCTGTTCTCCATTATCTGGTAAATTGTTTCCCTGTCAACAACGCATACGCTTCTTTATATTTATCGACTGTTTTTTCCACGACCTCGTCCGGAAGCAAATAATCGCTGTCCGGATTTGCCTTCAGCCAGTCCCTTACATACTGCTTGTCAAACGAAGGCTGTCCGCAGCCCACTTTATAGCCTTCAAGAGGCCAGAACCGTGAGCTGTCCGGCGTGAGTATCTCGTCGCCGATCACCATGTTGCCGTCCTCGTCAAGTCCGAACTCAAACTTGGTATCCGCGATGATGATCCCTTTACTAAGGGCATACTCCGCGCACTTTTTATAAACGGCGATCGTGAAATCACGGAGTTTCGTGGCGTACTCAAGACCTTTGCCCGGGAATTTCTTCTCCAGAACGTCAATGCTCTGTTCAAAAGAAATATTCTCGTCATGGTCGCCGAGTTCCGCTTTCGTACTCGGTGTGTAGATCGGCTCCGCAAGTTTTTCCGATTCCTGCAAACCCTTTGGAAGCTCAATGCCGCATACCGTACCGTTTTTCTTATAACTTTCCCAGCCGCTTCCCGTGATGTACCCGCGCACGATACATTCGATCGGAAGCATGGTCAGCTTTTTACACATCATAGTGTTGCCGTCAAAACGCTCCGTCTGAAAGAACTCCGGCATATCCTTCACATCTACGGAAATCATGTGGTTTGGTACGACGTCCTCGGTAAAATCAAACCAGAATCGCGACATCTGGGTAAGGATCGCGCCCTTATCCGTCACCTTATTCTTTAAAATGTGGTCGAAGGCGGAAATCCTGTCCGTTGCGGAAATAACAAGCTTATCCCCGATATCGTATACTTCTCTGACTTTGCCTTCGTACAATAACTTAAATTCTTCCATGTTTACATTACACCTTCCGTTTCGTTAAAAAATCCTATTTACTAGGAAATTATATAACATGGCGGATAATAAATCAACTGACAAATTGTTTAATCCTGTCTTGCATATTTCGACATTAAAGTGTAATATTTATTTATCAATACTAATTTGCGGAGGAATTGTTTTATGCAGGAAAGACGTCGTAGCAAAAGAATGAAAGCGAACTTAACCTTAAAAGTATCCAATCTGTTCAAGCAGGACAATATCAGCGCCGGTGAACTCACCTCGCCTATCCATGTCGTTGATGTTTCAAAGCATGGTATCGGATTTGAATCCCAAGATATCATTCCTCTGGACTTCTACTTCAACGCCAAACTGGAACTGGGCGATACCAGCAGCAGCCTGTACTGCGTGGTGAAGATTATCCGCTGCGTTCCGTTGGCAGACGGCACCTATCTGTACGGTTGTGAATTTGTGGGAATGGCTCCCGTCCTCGATTATATCTTTGAAAATTATGAACAGACCACGGAAGAATAAAACGCCAAAATCCGAAGGACCGCTTAAAGCAGTCCTTCTTTTGTCATCGCCCTGTAATATACGGACAACGGGATAAAGCACTGGGCAAAGTTCTTTGTTCCCGCCGCTCCTACCAGCACGGCGTCTTCTACTATTTTTTTATTTCCCACCGGCGACGGCGACGCCGCCCGGATATTCGTCCAGAACGTCTTTCTGCCGTACTCCAGATACCTTGTTTCTTTCGTCAGCTCATACCCGATCGTCAGCGCTTCCAGCAAAAGCGTATTATTCCCGTTCCGGCTAAGACTCGGAAGTTCCTTGTAATAGAACAGCCCGTTCTCCATAAGGCAGTTCTCCACCAGATCGTCAACGGCGCTTAAAATCATCTTCTTTAAATCTTCATTCGGGAACACCCTGTAATAGCGCATGAGGCTTCCCACGGCAACCGAGATCATAAAGCCTACGCGTATCGTGGTATTATCCGTATACGGCGCGATCCACTCTCCGTATTCCTCGATCCATTCCTTGAAATGTCCTACGATCCACTCGCATTTACCGATCCATTTCGCGTCCCATGTCTCCACATAAAGCGCGGTCAGCGTTCTAAGCGCCCAGCCCGTCTCTCTGGCGTTGCTTTCTCCGCTCGTCTGGTACATCGGCGTCTCAAGAAGTTTCAGAACGTTTTCCCCGATCCCCAGCGCCGTTTCAAGCGCCCGTTCATTGCCCGTAAAATGATAACAGTCGAGAAGTCCTTCCACCCACTCATGGCTGCATACCATGATCCCCGCGCCGCAATGTCCCATCGTATGTTCCCATTGCCCGCCGATACGCAGAGGGTCGCTGCTGTAATGGCATACGTCCACGTCCATCCAGTGGGACGCCGCCACATTCGCGTAATCCAGAAACCTTCTGGTTCCCGTCTTCGCGTACATCAGATACATCGCGTGCGGATAATCATATTCATTGTTCGTCCACACCGGTCTTCCCTGCCCCCGTCCCTGGGAAGTGTACCCCGGATCCGGCGCGTCCCCCCAGTTCATCATACCGTATGCCCTGGCGTGTCCGTCCGCTTTCGCCACAAGAGAAATCTCCACGTCCTGATCCATCTGGTCCCGGTCCACAAAAATATCCGGCATAACCCCGGCAGCCTTAAATTCTTCCGGCATAATATGCGGCGTGTCCGGCATCTGATAGATCAGGCTCCGGTTGTCGATCTCCGTAAGCGTCTCGTCCGCCGTATGAAAATGTAACAGAAACTTCTGCTCCCTCGACATGCCGGAAGCCATCGCCACCCGGTCTACCTCTTCCGGAACGAGCATAACATATGTACCGGTCTTATCCGCCATTACCGCCTTCGGATAATTCTGCTGCGCCTGAAAGACCGTTGCGCATACGCCGCCGTTTTCGTCCGTCACGTCCGCGAAAAACGTACCGTACAGCACTTCCCCGAAATGCTCGTTCGCCTCGCTTATCAGAAACTTCGCGTCTACCACGTCCGATACCTGTTTTCCGTCCTTCGCGATCGTAAAAGTCGTCTTGTAATTGGAATGTCCCACGCAGGTACGCACCGTATTCCTTCCGATACGCTCCTCAATCATCGGAAGTTCCTTCACGCCGTTCGTCACAAATACCGGTCCGAAATTATCCGAATTATCGGAAGGCGCGTCGCCGCACCCCGTAGAATCCGCTTTCCTGTCACTCTCCCGCGACAGAAGCGCCGGCGAATACGGCTCGTTTTCACCGTTCTTAACGGCGAACACCAGAGAAGCCAAATGCAGTTCGTCGTCCGTGGTATTGATAATGCGGTAAGAAACATTAACCCACGGTTTCCCCGCATACGCGCTGACCTTACATTCAAAACGGATATCCCTTGAACCCACGCACACGCCGTCGGCTTTTACCGTAAGAAAAAGCGGTCCTTCCTCCTCAACCGTCCATGTCCCAAACCGCACGCCGTACTCTTCTCCGTCCGTTTTCAGAACCGGACCTACAAACTGCTCCGCCGTGTAAGTCCTGCCGCCGTCCGTCAGGCTGTCAAATAAATGGGAGGAATTATGCTTCACGAAAAACTTTAATCCGCCGCGGCAGTCCACGGCAATACCGTCTTCCGACCGCTCCGTATGGATACCCTCATAGGAGGCTCCGTCCTTACAGTGGAAATCACATTCAAACTGCTTTCCCGCATTGCCGGGCAGATCCGCCATGAAACGGAGAAACATATAACGGATCGAACCGTCCTGATATCTCGACGTCACCTTCTTCTGAACCGGAAGCGCCCTGCCGCCGTCCAAAATCTGCACGCCGTCCGGATCGTACAGTTCCCCCTCTTTCATGGGGATCGCGATACTGCAATGCTCCTGCGGTCTGTCGTAACGATACAACTTATCAAATATAATTTTCATAACAATACCTCCCGATATTCTCTGTATAGTCTGAAAATATATTACATCATTTTTTCTGTATTTTCCACGACATATTTCCTTTGATTTGATACTTTTACAGAATTTTTGTTATGTTTTCAATCAGATTTGCCGGCTGATACCGTTTCGGATCCCACTCCCCGTTAAAACTCACGCAGTTTATAGAACTTATCGATCCATTCCAGCATCATTTCCTTTAATTCCAGCCTGCTCTTCCACTCTTTCGGTATCGCCATATCGCCGAGGAACGCGCCCGCGAGGCTTCCCGCCACGCTTGCCACGGAACTGGAAAGCCCCCCGCAGTTTGCCGCGAATATTACCGCCTGCTCATAATCTTCCGCTTTCAGCGCGCAGTAAACTCCCAGAGCAAGAACCGTCTCCGCCGAGCAGTCCGCCCCGATCATTTCCACACCCTGCTCCCAGCCATAATCACACTCCGAAAGATGAAGCGCGTATTCCAGCGTATCGTTTACCTCGTCAATGTAAGAATACTTCTTTAACTCCAAAAGTCCGGTCCTCACCGCCTCGTCGAGATTTTTCTCATTGAGTATCTCCGCTAAAATACAGGCATATGTTCCCGCCGCCAGATATCCGGTGGGATTGCCGTGTGTGATCGCCGCCAGCCGCGCCGCGACAAGAAATGCCGAAGACGGCTCGTCATGGAGGAACAGACCCACGGGCGCGACCCGCGTAAGGCAGCTCGCGTCCTTAAAATCACTGATCGGCATTTCCAGCGTTCCCATCAGAAGCGTCTCCAGACTCAGAAGGCTCTCCTCGCTGGGATTGCGGTTACTGTACAGTTCCTCATATTCCAAGATTGTCTTAACTCCGATGGAACTCAGCGCCACCGGCTCATGCTCATGTTTATGGATAATATACTCGTCAAGAATGATATTCGTCTGGGTATAATACCAGCGGGCATAAGACTGCCATACGCCGCTTCCCTCGTAACTTCCTATCCCGCGGCTGTTACAGCGGATATACGCCCACATCATTCCGTCCATGGTAAACAACGCCATCTGCGTATCGTCCGAGATCAGCAGTTTTCCGGTTTCCTCATTGATATAGGGTTCCGTTATCATTCCGTCCGCAAAATACTGCTCCCGTTCAAGAGGGGCAAGTCCTTCCACGGCGTACCCCATGCCGTCGCCGACCGCCCCGCCGAGAATACACCCGATAAACCGATCCTTTAATAAAATTTCCGAGAGATGCTTTCGCACAAATTCTCACCTCATCTCATCTGTTCCTGTTCTCTGCCCGTCGTAAAATACGAAATATCCACGACGGACTAGCCTTCCTCTTCCAGCGCTTTTTTACATTCCGCGAGACGCATCTTCTCCACTTCCGGAATATCCGGATACTCCGGTTCACAATCCTCCAGAGTCTTTACCACAATCTCCGACACCACATATCTTGCGTACCACTTCTGATCCGCCGGAACGATATACCACGGATTATGCTTCGTTCCCGTTCGCTCGATGATATCCTCATACAGCTCGTGATACTCGTCCCATAACTTCCGTTCTTCCAGATCCGACTTGGAAAACTTCCAGTTCTTCCCTTCGTCGTTGATACGCTCCAGAAAACGGCGTTTCTGTTCTTTCTTGGAAACGTTTAAAAAAATCTTAGCCATACGGTAGCTGTTCTGATAAAGATATTCTTCATAATTGCTTATCTGTTGATAGCGGTTCTCATAAAATTTCTTCGAGCCGTCCTTGAGGCACCGTGCCGCCATCTTATAATTCTTTTCCATTCCGTGTATCTGCGTTACCAGAACGTCCTCGTAGTGGGAGCGGTTAAAGATCGCTATCTTTCCCCGTTCCGGCAATGCCTGATTGACCCG
>JAMPBI010000290.1 GCA_023666775.1 Alistipes sp.
CTCTTGGCGTCGCCTTTGACGATCGACACCTGAGGAATGTCGATCCCCGGAATGCGGACCGCGTCGTTAAGTAATATATCGGGTTTTTGCGGCAGTTTCTCAATAGCCAGGGTCATGGCTTCGTAAGTCGCGTTTAAAATATTGATCTCATCGATACGCTCGCAGCCGACAACGCCTACGGCTGCCGCCACGGCGCGCTCCATGATCACTTCATAGAGTTCTTCCCGCTTTTTTGCCGAAAGCTGTTTGGAGTCGTTGATATAAAGAATATCGCAGTCCTTTGGCAGGATCACCGCTCCTGCGACCACGGGACCGGCAAGAGGGCCTCTTCCCGCCTCGTCGATACCGCAGATATACCCATAGTCCGCGTATTTTCTCTCATATTCCTCCAAGCGCCGGATACGTTTCTTTTCTTCTTCCAGTTTTTCCAGTTCTTTTTGGTATCTTTTGATCAGAGAAACAACGCCGCTGCGCCCGTCGTCCTTATATTCTTCAAACAATCCGGCGTATTCTTCTGCCGCCGCCTTTTGGAATTTTTCTTTAATTTCGCCGATCTTCTCCGCCATCGCTTTTCTTCTCCTCTGTTTTCCCTGTCCCGTCCGGAAATTCCAGAACGATCTTTCCCAGTACGCCGCCGCGGAATTCGTCCAGCAGGATCGCCGCCGCTTTATCGTAATCCGGTTCGTTTCCTTTTTTGATACATTTACGGTTCTGCGCGATCTGCCCGAGGATTTCTTCCGGCAGTCCGTCCTCCGCAACGCCGTACCGCGCGTTTAAGGCTCCCGGATAATTTTCCTTCACATAACGGATCAGTTCCATGGCGAGTTCGCCGATATTCAGGATCTCGTCGTTCATGGAACCGGACAGTGCGAGCCTCAGCCCCACCTGTCTGTCTTCAAATTTCGGCCAGAGAATGCCCGGCGTGTCCAGCAGTTCTACGTTTTTATTCAGGCGTATCCATTGTTTTCCCTTGGTAACGCCCGGTTTGTTTCCCGTTTTCGTGCATGCTTTTCCCGCGAACGAGTTGATAAACGTGGATTTTCCCACATTGGGTATCCCCACGACCATCGCGCGTACCGGACGGTTTAAGATCCCTCTCTTACGGTCCCGTTCAAATTTCTCCCTGCACGCCTTATCGATCACGGCGTTTACATTTTTCATGCCCGCGCGGCTTCTGGAGTCCAGCCGCACCACAAAATAACCCTGCTCTTTAAAATAGTCCGCCCACGCCGCGTTATCCTTTTCGGACACGAGGTCGGCTTTATTTAATATGATCAGCCGGTATTTATTCTTTCCCAGCTTGTCGATATCGGGATTGCGGCTGCTTTGCGGAAGTCTCGCGTCCACCAGCTCGATCACAAGATCTACAAGTTTGATATCTTCTTCCATCATGCGCTTCGCCTTGGTCATATGACCCGGATACCACTGAAATTCCATGTATTTTTCTCCTATTCCACCAGTCCGAACGTATTAAACGGATAAACTTTCAGCCACGGCTGTCCGATTATATTTTCCGCCTTTACGTTTCCGATCGTATAAAAACGGCTGTCTTCGCTGTTATTGCGGTTATCTCCCAGCACGAAATATTCGTTTTCACCCAACGTTACTTTCCCGGCTGCCAGTCCCGGCGTCAGGATCTCCACTTCGTTCACGTCGTTGACAAGAACCATGTCGTTGACGTAGATCTTCCCTTTCTGGATATAGATCGTCTCCCCGGGAAGGGCAATGACGCGCTTTACATAAAGTTTTCCCTCATTAATGCCGTCCGCCCGGAATAAGATTACATCAAAACGCCCCGGCGTCTTAAATTTATATACCGCCTTGTTGATCAGAACGATATCGTTGTTGCTCAATCCCTCTTTCATGGAATTTCCCACGACCGTATACCGTTCTCCAAACGTTATGATCAAAAAATATGCCAGACACGCCGCCACGATAAAATCGGTAATAAATTTTACCGTATACTGTAATTTTACCCGTTCCTTATACGGCTTACGATATTTTCTCATACCCTGCCACCTGTCAACCGAAAATTTCCTATTAGTCGAAAAAAGGGACAATATACCATAACGTACTTGTCCCTAACCGTTAATTATTTTACTAATTCTTTCACCTTAGCCGCCTTACCAACTCTTGTTCTCAGGTAGTAAAGCTTAGCCCTGCGGACTTTACCGCGGCGTACCACTTCAATCTTCTCGACTGTCGGTGAATGTAACGGCCATGTCTTCTCAACACCGATGCCGTTCGATGTCTTTCTTACCGTAAATGTCTCCCGGGAGCTTCCGCCCTGTCTCTTGATCACGGTGCCTTCAAACACCTGGATCCTTTCACGGTTTCCTTCCTTGATCTTAGCGGATACTCTTACGGTATCGCCTACATTGAATGCCGGTACTTCAGCCTTTAACTGAGCCGCTTCAATATTCTTGATAATATCGTTCATTTGTGACCTCCTTAAATTTAGATGTTCTTAATATAAAAATACCAGAGGACCATCCATCTCTCACAAAACAATACTTTACCATAAATCATTCCCCTTTGCAAGCATTATTTTGCAGAAATTCCGTATCTTTTGCGGAAAGCCGTGCTTTTTCCAGCAGATCGGGACGATATTTTGCCGTGCGCAAAAGAGACTGCTCCCTGCGCCATTTTTCTACGTTGGCGTGATGTCCCGACAATAACACTTCCGGCACCCGCTCTCCCATAAATTCCTCCGGTCTGGTATACTGGGGATATTCCAGCAGGTTATCCTGAAAGGACTCGGTCTGCGCGGAAACGTCGTTTCCCAGCACTCCCGGAACCAGCCTCGCGATACAGTCCATCATGACCATCGCCGGAAGTTCCCCGCCGGTAAGGACATAGTCCCCGATGGACACCGGATCCGTTACGATCCTTTCCAGAACGCGCTCGTCTATTCCCTCGTAATGACCGCAGAGAAAAACCAGTTCCTCTTCTTTTACCAGTTCCTCCGCCATTTTCTGGCAAAAGGTTCTTCCCCACGGCGTCAGGAAAATCACGCGGGGTTTCTTTGAAAGCCTTCCGCAAACACTCTCATACGCCTTATAAACCGGCTCCGCCTGCATAACGAGTCCCGCGCCTCCCCCGTAAGGGTAATCGTCTACTTTTAAATGTTTATTCGAGGTAAAATCACGGATATTTACCGTTTCCAATCCGATTAGTCCCTTTTCCAGCGCGCGTCCCGTAATGCTGGTATTCATGCCGTTTTTCACCATATCGGGAAACAATGTCAGACAATAAAATTTCATAGATCCATTAATCCTTCCAACAGATGTACCGTCATTTTCTGCCCGCTTATATCCACGTTCAGGATACACTGCTTAATGGCGGGTATGAGGATTTCCCTGCCGCTTTTATCCGTCACCACATAAACGTCGTTCGCGCCTGTCTGCAACACGTCCGTCAGCCTGCCAAGTTCCTTTCC
>JAMPBI010000291.1 GCA_023666775.1 Alistipes sp.
GGAAGAAGTCTTGCAGGAAGCGGCGGCAGAAATGCTTGATTATAAGGGAAGCGGAATGTCCGTTATGGAAATGAGCCACCGCTCCAAGGCGTATCAGGCGATCATTGACGAGGCGGAAGCGGATCTGCGGGATCTGATGAACATTCCGGACAACTATAAGGTGCTTTTCTTACAGGGCGGCGCGTCACAGCAGTTTGCCATGATCCCGATGAACCTGATGAAGAATAAGAAGGCGGCTTATATCGTTACCGGTCAGTGGGCGAAAAAGGCGTATCAGGAGGCTAAGATTTTCGGTGACGCCGTTGAGGTTGCTTCCTCAGCGGACAAAACATTTTCTTACATACCGGACTGCTCGGATCTTGATATCCCGGAGGACGCGGACTATGTATATATCTGCGAGAACAACACCATTTACGGAACGAAGTATAAGACCCTTCCGAATACGAAAGGGAAGATCCTGGTATCCGATGTGTCTTCCTGCTTCCTGTCCGAGCCGGTGGACGTGACTAAGTACGGCGTTATCTACGGCGGCGTGCAGAAGAATGTCGGTCCGGCAGGCGTGGTGATCGTTATTATCCGCGAGGATCTGATCACGGAAGATACGCTCCCGGGAACGCCGACCATGTTAAAATATAAGACCCACGCGGACAACGGTTCCATGTACAATACGCCGCCGTGTTACGGTATTTATATTTGCGGCAAGGTATTTAAGTGGCTTAAAAAGCAGGGCGGTCTTAGCGCGATGAAGACAAGGAACGAGGAAAAGGCTAAGATCTTATACGATTTCCTGGATCAGAGCGAGTTATTCAAGGGTACCGTCCGCAAGGAGGACCGTTCGCTGATGAACGTTCCGTTTGTTACCGGAAATGAGGAATTGGACGCGAAGTTCGTCAAGGAGGCGAAGGAAGCGGGCTTTGAGAACTTAAAAGGCCACAGGACCGTAGGCGGCATGAGAGCCAGCATTTATAACGCCATGCCAAAGGAAGGCGTAGAGAAACTGGTTGAATTTATGAAGGAATTTGAAAAGAATAATAAATAGAGAATATCAGGAAAAGGATTTTGAAATGATGAAAGTAAATTGTTTAAATCCTATCAGTAAGATAGGTATGAGCCTGCTGCCGGAAACGTTCGGCACAACGGGAGAGTTTGGCGAGGCGGACGCCGTTCTCGTAAGAAGCGCGTCCATGCATGAGCTGGAACTGCCGGATTCCCTTCTTGCCGTTGCGAGAGCGGGTGCGGGAGTCAATAATATCCCGCTTGATAAGTGCGCGGACAAGGGCGTTGTCGTATTCAATACGCCGGGCGCCAACGCGAACGGCGTTAAGGAACTGGTTGTGGCAGGTATGCTCCTTGCCTCAAGGGATCTTCGCGGCGGTATGCAGTGGGTTAAGGATAATAAAGACGATGAAAATATCGGAAAGACGATGGAGAAGGCAAAGTCCAAGTTTGCCGGCGGCGAGATCCAGGGTAAGACCCTTGGCGTTATCGGTCTTGGCGCGATCGGCGTGCTGGTTGCCAACGCCGCCGTAAAGCTGGGAATGAACGTTGTGGGGTGCGATCCGTTCCTCTCCGTTCAGAACGCGTTAAATCTTTCCAACGAAGTAAAGATCGTAAAGACGAATGCGGACATTTACGCGGAGGCGGATTTTGTGACGGTTCATGTACCGCTTCTTGACGATACGAGAGCCATGATCAACAAGGCTTCCATTTCCATGATGAAGGACGGCGTTGTGATCCTGAATTTTGCCAGGGATTTACTGGTAAATGAAGACGATCTTCTGGAGGCGCTGGAGTCCGGCAAGGTTAAGAAGTATGTTACCGACTTCCCGACCAAGTGCCTTGCGGATAAGGAAAATGTGATCGCGTTCCCGCACCTTGGCGCGTCTACGCAGGAATCGGAAGACAATTGCGCGGTTATGGCGGTGAAAGAGATTGTGGATTATATCGAAAACGGCAATATCAAAAATTCCGTAAATTATCCGGCGTGCGATATGGGCGTATGTACGAAGGTGGGAAGAATTTCCATCTGCCATAAGAATATCCCGGCGGTGATCAGTCAGGTTACGAACGCGTTTGGCGAGGCAAAGATCAATATTTCCGATATGACCAATAAGAGCCGCGGCGATTACGCGTATACGCTGATCGACCTTGACGACGCGGTAACGGACGCGGTTGTCACAAAGATTTCCGGCATGGAAGGCATAATCAAAGTTCGTGTGATAAAATAATCATAGAATACGAAGTATTCACGATAAAGTAATTTATAATAATATACCCGGGAGGATAAGAAATGTTTTGTAAAAATTGCGGAAGCGAAATCAAGGACAATGTGGATTTTTGTCCGAATTGTGGAACGGCAGTAGAAAAGACGGCAGGAGCGGCAGGTAAGAAAGGTTTTTCCGTAGACATGCTCAAGTTTGAGGTGGGAAGAAGCAGCATTGTCGCGCTGGCAGCTTGTGTGGTGATGATCCTTATGGTATTTTTGCCGTATGTATCGGTTGAGTTTTGGGGAATGTCCGAGTCCCAGTCGCTGATCAAGGGCGGGGACGGTTTCTTTTTCATCATCGTTGTGCTCATAGGCGTGGTAACGGGACTGATGGGCAAAGAAAAGCCGATGATCGTTGTCGGAGCCATTGCATGTTTGCTTATGCTGTTTGAGGTTTTCAATTTTTCAAATTCGTTGAAAGATATTAAGTCATACGGTCTGGAAGATCTGGTTAAGAGAGGGATCGGTTTTTATCTGATGATCCTTTCTTCAATCGCTCTGCTTGCGGCGCCGTTTGTGAAGAAGTATCTTAAAAAATAAAACGTAGGAGAAGGGGCAAGACAGAGAACTGTTTTGCCCCATATAAATGTATTTATGAAGTTAGTGATAGAACGATTAAAGACGATAGGGTATCTGGTTATCTTATGGGCGTTTGTGCATTTGTACAAATTGAATAGTATCCCGGCGGGATTAAATATTGACGAGGCAGGAATGGCATATGACGCGTTTTGCCTTTTAAACTGGGGCGTGGACCGGTATCTGAATCCGTACCCGCTGTATTTTTACAATCTCGGGGGGGTATGAGCGCGTTATATGTTTATATGTGCGCGTTTTTGATAAAATTTTTCGGCATGGAAACATTCGTATTCCGTATTCCGGCAGTAATTTTTTCTGCGGTCACCATTATTTTTTCTTCCTTGATCGTTAAGAGGGCATATGGTAAAAACTGGGCGCTGGTGAATGCTTTTTTATTCTGTCTGCTGCCGTATTTTACAATGCAGTCCCGTTTTGGATTGGATTGTAATATCATGCTTGGCGCGGCGTGCGTTTGCATTTATATGACAATGCTTGCGATCGAAAAAAATAAAACGTGGTTTTATCTGCTGACAGGCTGTTTTTGGGGTATCGCGTTTTATACATATGTGTTGAGTTATATTATTTTTTCCGT
>JAMPBI010000292.1 GCA_023666775.1 Alistipes sp.
ACGGCATAGGTAAGCGCACGCTCGCCGCCCTGAGGATACTTGGTCTTAACCGTCTTTACTTCCATGCGTTCACAGCCTTTTAACGTCTCCGTCATCACACGGATCGCTTCCGGCTTGTTATCCTCGATGGCAACATATCCCACCGCTTTCGGAAACAGCTTCAAAACCACTTCCAGCCCCTGCTTCAGCTTCTCAGGCTCCTCGAGCATTCTCCTGTAGTCCGAAGTCAGATACGGCTCGCACTCCGCGCCGTTTACGATAATAAACTCAATCTTGTCCGGCTCCTTCGGCGTGATCTTAACATTGGTCGGGAAACCGGCGCCGCCCATGCCGACGATACCCGCCTGCTTTACGCGCTCCCGGATCTCGTCCGCCGAAAGTTCGTCAAGGGACTTTTTCACAAATTCCGTTTCTTCATAAAGACCGTCGTTCTCAATAATGACGCAGCTTGACTTACCGCCATTGGCAAGTCTTCTTACTTCAATGTTCTTCACGGTGCCCGACACGGAAGAATGAACGTTTGCGGAAATAAAACCCGCCGCCTCGCCGATCGGCTGTCCCACCAGCACTCTGTCGCCCTTTTTTACAAGAGGGGAAGCCGGCGCACCGATATGCTGCGACAATGGTATCACAATATCGCCCTGCGGAACAAGCTCCCTGATTTCTTTATCCTTGGAGATTGCCTTACCGTCAAAGGGATGTACACCGCCTTTAAAAGTTAACTTTGCCATACAACTTCTCCTTACTTCTCCTTTAATATCTATATATAAAATCTATTTTACTACAAAATAATTTAAAATTCTACTTTAATTTCCTATTTATTTGCGATATAATCAACATTGTTATAAACTTTTTGAAAGGAGCATACATGATCACTACAGAAAACAACCTTGACGCCCCTGTCGATACCATGTCCTGCATCGGTTATCCCCCGGAGGATTGTCTTTTTTTTGATATCGAAACGACAGGATTTTCCATCAAAAGCACCCATGTCTATCTGATCGGCTGCGTTTTTTTCCGCGGCAATATCTGGAACAGTATCCAGTGGTTTGCAAGCGGACCGGAAGAAGAAGAGGATGTCCTGCGTTCCTTTTTCCATTTTATGCGCTCCTTCAAAGTTTTAATACACTTTAACGGCGACGGTTTCGATATTCCCTATCTTCAGAAAAAAGCGGATCTGCTTGGTCTGAAAGCCGGATTTGACGACGTTTTGAGCCTTGATATTTTTAAAGCCGCCGCTTCCTTTAAAAAATTCTTAAAACTGGAAAATTATAAGCAGAAAACCATTGAAAAATTTCTCGGGATCGAGCGGGAGGACCGCTACAGCGGCGGCGAACTGATCAACGTGTACTCCTCCTACCGCAGAACGAAGGACGGCAAAGCCCTTGAACTTCTGCTTTTACATAACAAAGACGATATCGAAGGAATGACCGCGCTCCTTCCCATGTTCGCCTATATGCGGATCAACAACGGGGAATTTACCCTTGAAAATATCGAACATACAAAACAGGAGATCCTGTTCGACTGTCTGTTGCAGCAGACGGTTCCCAAGCGTGTTTCCTTAGGGTACAAAGAATTTTACGTTACCGCCTACGGAAATTCCCTGAAGATCCGCGTTAAAATATACTCCAACGAATTAAAATTCTTCTACAGCAACTACAGCGACTACTATTATCTGCCCGAAGAGGACGTTGCCATGCACAAGAGCGTCGCTTTTTATGTAGACAAAAATTACCGTACCCGCGCGAAAGCCGCGAACTGCTACAGCAAAAAAACCGGCATGTTCATTCCCCAGTTTTCGGAGATCGTACCGGCATACTTTAAGATCGACTACCACGATAAAACCATGTATATCGAAGTGACGGAAGAATTTTTAAACGATAAGGAGCTGATCCACCGTTACCTCGCGGACATAATAAGAGCCATATAACCCTCGGGTTTATGGCTCAATTTCATTTTATACTTTGTCGTAAAAGAATAATTTCTTGGAAACGTATCCCAGTTCCTTATAATTAATGATCTGCTCGGTACTTCCCACAAACAGCGTGCCGTTCTTTACGAGAGACTTATTAAACTTGCTATAGATCTCGCGCTTTGCCTCCTCCGTAAAATAGATCAGAACATTACGGCACACGATCAGATGGCAGTTGGTCGGATAGTCGTCCTTGAGCAGATTATGCTTCTTAAAATCCACGCACCGCTTGATCTCGTCCGAAATCTTAAAGGAACTGCCCACCGCGGTAAAATACTTCGTCTTAAATTCCTTCGGAAGACCGCTCAGACTGTTGGCGGAATAAATTCCCATCTTCGCCTTCTCCATAACCTGCTCGTCGATATCCGTAGCAAGGATCTTTATCTTGTTAAGAGGCATAAACTTACTCAGAAGCATAACGAGGGAATACGGTTCGTCGCCCGTGGAACAGGCGGCGCTCCAGATCTTCAGTCCCGTACCAAACCGCGAGATCTGGTCCGGCAGGATCTCTTTTTCCAGAACCTCCCATAACTGCGGGTTCCTATAGAACTCCGAAACATTGATCGTAAGATAATTCACAAATTCCTCAAACAGTGCCTTATCGGTCTTTAATGCCTTTACATAGGAATTGTAATCCGAATAATTATTTCTTGATATCAACGTGTCGATACGACGTTTCATCTGCCGCTCTTTGTAGGAATTCAGATCGATCGTCGTTAAATCAAATATCTGCTTCTTGAAGCTTTCATAATCATTTGCCATAGAGTTCACCAACCATCATAAAATTATTCTTGTTCTTCTGTCTCCCCGGACGGCTCTTCCTCTGCAAGGAGCGCCTTGATACTCAGACTGATCTTCTTATCTTCCGCGTTAAAGTCCACAACCTTTGCCTCGATCTCCTGACCGATGTTCAAAACGTCCGACGGCTTCTCGACATGCGCCTTGGAAATCTGGGAAACATGAAGCAGCGCGTCAATTCCTGTCTCAAGTTCAACAAACGCTCCGAAATCCGTCATTCTCGCAACTTTTCCCTTAACGACATTTCCCGCCGCGTACTTAACCGGAGCAAGGGTCCACGGATTCTTCTCCTCGTATTTCAGGCTTAACGCGATCTTATTGCCGTCGATATCCTTGATGAACGCTTCCACTTCGTCCCCAACCTTGAATAACTTCTTAGGGTTCTCGATCCTTCCCCATGACATTTCGGAAATATGGAGCAGACCGTCAATTCCGCCCAGATCGATAAACGCGCCGAAATCGGTAAGGTTCTTGACCGTACCCTTTACGGTCGTTCCCACTTCCAGTCTTTCAAGGAGTTCTTTCTGAAGCTCCGCTTTCTTCGCCAGGATAAGCTGCTTACAGTCGCCGATGATCCTTCTTCTCTTCGGATTGAACTCGCTGATCACAAACGTTACTTCCTGATCCGCGTATTTGGTCAGATCCTTCTCGTAC
>JAMPBI010000293.1 GCA_023666775.1 Alistipes sp.
ATTGGAGTGCTTTCAGGCAGGTCTGTCTTGGGAATGTGTTCTTAACAAGCGTCAGGGCTTTAAAAATGCTTTTGATAATTTTGATATAGAAAAGATTATCTTATATGATGAAAAGAAACAGGCGGAGCTGCTTGCCAATCCGGCTATTATCCGAAATAAATTGAAGATCGGGGCTATGGTTGCAAACAGTGCTGTATTCAAGGAAATACAAAAAGAATACGGGTCTTTTAGCGATTATCTTTGGGGATTTTCAAACGGACAGATCGTCTATGAGGAATGTACGATCCGAACGACCTCGCCGTTGTCGGACGCGATTTCAAAAGATTTGAAAAAAAGGGGAATGAAGTTTGTCGGTTCGACGGTGATATATGCTTATTTGCAGGCTGTCGGCGTAATAAACGGTCATGAAAAGGGCTGTGACTGCTGCTTATGCCGTGAGTGATTTTTACATAATTTCCTTTTGAGGAACTGCCTGATTATTTTTATGAATATAGATTATATAGGGAGCGATATATCATGAAAAAAATTTTAGTCATACAAGGCGGCGGAAGAGCCGGAGGCAACACCGCTCAACTGATCGGCAGTTTTTGCGCGGGCGCAGGAGAAAGCGGACATTCTGTTGAGATTGTTTCGCTTATAAAGAATGAAGTAAGGGGCTGTTTGGGGTGTAACGTCTGCCGATATGGCAAACCCTGCGTTCAAAAGGACGCGTTCAACGATATTGTTCCAAAGATAAAAGACGCCGACTGTATCGTGTTTGCTTCGCCTTTATATTTCTGGACGTTATCCGCCCGGATCAAGGCGTTCATTGAGCGCTTTTATTGCATAGCGGAGGAAGATACCAATCCGCCGCTGGGAAGATATGAAAAATATCCGGACAAGGATTGCGCGCTGCTTATGACCTCGGCAGATGATTTCTTTTGGACGTTTGAGCAGGCTGTTTCGTATTACCGGTTTGCGATAGTCAACTATATCGGCTTTCATGACAAAGGAATGTTGCTGGCAGGCGGCTGCGGAGATACGAACGGTAAGCCGCAGATTGATAAAACCGCGCATTTGCAGAGGGCGTATGATTTTGGAAGAAATATCTACGCCGATGAGTGAAATCGGCGGGAAATTGCAATATTTTAAAAGGCTCTTGATATTTTCGGAATTTCTGCGTATAATAATATCAAATCAGGATTTGGTAAATCACGATTAGATATATGGAGGCGCGGTATGTTTATAGGCAGAGAAACAGAGCTTCGGTTTTTGAACGATAAATATAAAGAAAAGAAAGGACAGCTCATAGTTCTTTATGGCAGACGGCGTGTCGGGAAAACGGAAACGCTGCGTGAGTTCTGTAAGGGCAAGCGGCATATTTTCTTTTCCTGCACACAAAGTACGGACCGTGTGCAGCTTGCCAAGTTTTCAAGGCAGTTGATCAGGGAAGATATTCCGGCGGGAAAGTACATTACGGAATTTTCTGATTGGGAAAAGGCGTTCCGCGCGATTTTGGACCTGCCGTATGGTGAGGAAAAAAAGCTGATCGTGATAGACGAATTTCCGTATATGTGCCGGGGAAACAAAAGCATTCCGTCCATTCTGCAAAATCTGTGGGACGCGGAATTTCGGGACAGTAATGTAATGATTATCCTTTGCGGCAGTGCCATGAGTTTTATTGAAAAGGAACTGCTGGCAGAAAAAAATCCGCTTTACGGCAGGGCGACGGGGATTTACAAGATGAAGGAAATGGGCTTTTACGATGCAGTGAAGTTCTTTCCGTCCTATTCCCCACGCGATAAGGTGCTTGCCTATGCGGTACTTGGAGGCATTCCCCATTATCTGAAACAATGGAATGCGGATTTATCCGTCGGAGAAAATATCAGGCGCAACATTTTAACAAAAGGCTGCGTTCTGTACAGCGAGGTAGATTTTTTGCTTCATCAGGAGCTAAGAGAAACGCCGATCTACAATTCGATTATAGAGGCGGTTGCGCTCGGCAATACAAAGCTGAACGATATTAGTCAGAAATCGCTTATCGAGGATACCTCCAAGACCAGCGTATATCTGAAAAATCTGATAGAGCTTGGTATCGTGGAACGGGAATTTTCCGTGGACGCGGGAACGAAGGAAAAGGCAAACTCCGGCAGGGGAATTTATCGGCTGACAGATAATTTCTTCCGTTTTTGGTATGCTTTCGGTTTTGCGAATTACTCCCAGCTTGAGGACGGTGACGTAGACGGCGTGTACGAGTATATCATAGAACCGGCGCTGCATGAGTTCGCTTCTTTCGCTTTTGAAGATGTGTGCAGGGAATTTGTCAGGGAAATGCAGAAAGCGAATGCCCTGCCTTTCCGATACGCGAAAATGGGACGGTGGACGGGAAGAACAACGGTTCGCGATGAAAATGTTCCAAACGGGCTGCGAACCGCCGAAACGGAAATCGACATACTGGGGATCAGCAGGGACGCAAAGGAATATCTGGTTGGAGAATGCAAGTTCAAAAAAAGTCCGTTCAGCTATTCCGAATATCTCGATACGGTAGAAAAGCTGAAGCCTCAAAAGCAGAAAGCGAGATTTCATTATGCCCTGTTTTCTGAAAACGGATTTGACGATAAGATCGTTAAGGAAGCCGAGAAATCCGATGTGCGCCTTTATTCGCTTGAAACGATCGTAAACTACAGATAATCATGTTTTCCTAATTTTCTTATAGTGGCTTACATGAATACCGATGTGTCCAATTCCCAGAATGACGGTCGAAAGGATAAGGAAAACATTTCTCCCATACACGCCAAGTAAAAGAAACGCGCACACCGGTAATGTCGCTCCCGCGACAGGGATCCCGCAAATGCTCCTGTAAAAATCAGACATTTCTTTTTCGCTCCGGAAATATCTTATCCAGAAAATTTCATACAGAAACATCAGCAGAAAGGAAAGAAATAACCATATGCCCCAAAGAGAATGAAGCCGTATATTAAAATCCGAAAATATTAACACGCAGCAGCAGACGAGTACCTCGCCGGTCTTCTCTAGGATTTGCAAAATCTTATTTTCCTGTTGGGCGTATTGTTCATAATTCGTGGGTTTATGTTTTGTCCAAATGATATTAGGTATAAATAACATCAGTAAATATATCAGTCCTACATAGGAAAATCCCAGATGGTACATATTTATCATTCTCCGTTTTCTTTCTTTATTTTCCATTATAACATTGAAATTTCGGATTGGATAGAAATATTTCACTAAGGAAGGCTTGCTACAGATATTTTGGCATGTTAAAATAAAAAGGATAAATCGGGAATTATGGAGATGAGAAAGCATGAAATGCCCATATCATAGAAAGGAATGAGCGAAATGAATAGTAATGTATTTACAATTAAGGATATTGAAAATTTAGTGCAGCCAATCGCTGAAAAATAT
>JAMPBI010000294.1 GCA_023666775.1 Alistipes sp.
CTTTTTGATGGAGCAAAAGTCTTTCGCCGTGGGCGTGCGCGTGGAACACCCGCAGAAAATGATCGACGATTACGCTTACGGTGAAAATATTTACGAACTGCCGCCCGCAAGTTACAAGGTGACATATAAGGCGCGGGAGGACAGGGGCGTATATTCGTTCTGCATGTGCCCCGGAGGGTTTGTGGTCAACGCTTCTTCCGAGGAGGGAAGGCTTTGCGTAAACGGAATGAGTTATTCCAAGCGGGACGGCGAAAATGCCAACAGCGCCGTCGTGGTGACGGTGACCCCGAAAGATTACGAAGCGTTTGGCGGCGGTCCTCTTGCCGGGATAGCTTTCCAGCGGGATCTGGAAGAGAAAGCGTATAAGGCGGGAAAAGGCAAAATCCCCTGCCAGACATACAAAGGGTTTAAGGAAGACCGGGAAAGTACGGAATTTGGCGAAATTTCCCCCTGCACGAAAGGGGCGTTTACGACGGCAAATCTTCGCAGGATCTTTCCCGAAACGATATGCCGCTGCATTATGGAAGGCATGGAGGGTTTTGCGAAACAGCTTCCGGGATTTAACCGGGAGGACGCGGTGCTTTGCGGCGTGGAAAGCAGGACGTCAAGCCCCGTGCGCATGGTAAGGAACGAAGATTTGACCGGCAGCTTTGAAGGGATTTATCCCTGCGGCGAGGGCGCGGGTTACGCAGGGGGGATAACCAGCGCGGCAGTTGACGGAATACGCGTGGCGGAAGCAATCGCCGCGGAGCGGAACACAAAAGGAGTTTAAGATGGATAGGCGGGAACGGATTAAAGAAAAAAACAGGATCGTGGTCAAGGTCGGCTCTTCGACGCTGACCCATGAAGCGACCGGAAACCTGAACCTCTCTAAAGTGGAAAAGCTGGTGAGGGTTCTCTGTGATTTACATAACGCGGGAAAGGAAGTCATTCTGGTAAGCTCCGGAGCGATCGCCGTGGGAAGGAAGGCTCTGGGGATCAACGAGCGTCCGAAGACCATGCCGGTAAAGCAGGCATGCGCGGCGGTGGGACAGGCGCGTCTGATGATGACGTACCAGAAACTTTTCGGCGAATACAACCAGATCGCGGCGCAGATCCTCATGACCAAGGGAACCATGGTCAGCGACGACAGCCGTTATAATGCCCAGAACACGTTTAACCAGCTTCTTACGATGGGCGTGATCCCGATTGTAAATGAAAACGACACGGTTTCCACCCATGAGATCGAGTTTGGCGATAACGATAAACTTTCGGCGATCGTTGCGGCGATCACGGGCGCGGATCTTTTGATCCTCTTGTCGGACATTGACGGATTGTTTACCGACGATCCCAATAAAAATCCCGACGCGAAGTTTGTGGAGGAAGTGTTGTTTATTGACGACAACTTTATGAATATGGCGAAAGGTTCCGCAAGCGGTGTGGGAACCGGAGGAATGAGCGCGAAGCTGGAAGCGGCAAGGATCGCCGCGGACGCGGGAGCCGATATGATCATTACAAACGGCGGCGACATTCTGAATTTGGAGAGGATCATGAACGGCGAGAAAGTGGGAACGTTGTTTGCCGCCCATAAGAACCCTTCCTTTGACCTGATGGATATATTGTAAGGAAAATCATTACGAGGTGCATAGTATGATAACAGAGGAAATGATAGCGCGTATTAACGAGTTATACCATAAATCAAAAGACGTGGGACTGACGGAAGAGGAACTGGCGGAGCAGTCCCATCTGCGGCGGGCATATATCAATTCCATTAAAGAGGGGCTGCGTTCCAATCTGGATACCATCAAGATCAAAGAACCGGACGGAACGCTGATCGACGTAAAGAAACGCCATGAGGAGAAAATGAGACAACAAGCCGAAAACGATACGACAAGGAGCTGATACGATGGAAAGTCTGGATATCATGGGACAGAAGGCTAAGAAAGCAGCCTTTGAACTGTCCAAATTAAATGTAACGGTTAAAAACAGCGCGTTAAAGGCGGCGGCGCAGGCGCTGACGGATAATGAGGAACGGATATTGGCGGCAAATGCCGTGGATATCGAAAACGGTATCAAAAACAATATGAAACAGGGGCTTCTCGACCGTCTGAAACTGACCCCGGAGCGTATTCGCGCGATGGCGGAGGGGCTTTTGCAGGTCGCGGATCTGGAGGATCCCATCGGTGAGGTGCTTTCCATGAAAAAGCGTCCGAACGGGCTTGTTATCGGTACCAAGAGAGTTCCTCTCGGCGTGATCGGAATTATTTTCGAGTCCAGACCCAATGTGACGGCGGACGCTTTCGCGTTATGTTTTAAAACGGGAAACGCGGTGATCCTTCGGGGAGGCTCCGACGCGATCCATTCCAATACGGCGATCGTCGCCGTGATCAACGAGGCGTTGTGCCGTATGGGAATTACTTATGACGCTTTGCAGCTTATTACGGATACCGACAGAAATCTGGTGAAAGAACTGCTTGGCATGAAGGAATTTATTGACGTCATTATTCCAAGGGGCGGCGCGGGTCTTATCAAAATGGTCGTGGAAAACAGCACGGTTCCCGTGATTGAGACGGGAACGGGAAACTGCCATATTTTTGTGGACGAATCGGCGGATTTCGATATGGCGCTGGATATTATCGAAAACGCCAAAACTCAGCGTATCGGCGTGTGCAACGCCTGCGAATCGCTGGTTATCCATGAAAAAATAGCGAAAGAATTTATACCGTTAATGGCAGACCGTTTGAAGAAACATAACGTTGAAATCCGGGGCGACGAGGCGGCGCAGTCCTGCGACAGCCGTATTATTGCCGCGGCAGAGGACGACTGGGGACGTGAATATCTGGATTATATCATTTCCGTGAAAACGGTTTCCTCCATTGACGAGGCGGTTTCCCATATCAATCGTTACAATACGGGACATTCCGAGTCGATTATCACGAAGGATTATGATAATTCTCAAAAGTTTCTGGAGGAGATTGACGCGGCGTGTGTTTATGTCAATGCGTCTACCCGGTTTACGGACGGATTTGAATTTGGCTTCGGGGCGGAGATCGGCATCAGCACCCAGAAACTCCATGCAAGGGGACCGATGGGGCTTAGGGAGCTTACAACGACAAAGTATATTATTTACGGGAACGGGCAGGTTCGATAGTGAGAAGATTAAACAGGCAAGTCATTAAGCGGTCTGAAAAAACTGAAATACGATAAGGAGCATGAACACGAACTTGTGATGTATGAAAACACAAGAGCCGATTTGAAAACGCTGCTTGCAGGAAATTTTCACAAAAAATTCAGTTTTCAAATGGTATTGTCTGATGTATAATAAAAGTGGTGAAGGAAGGTGGTATTTTTGGATATAATAGAGCAGACACACCAGCAGGATTTAGAGCGACTGAAAGCGTTCCGCTATATGGAC
>JAMPBI010000295.1 GCA_023666775.1 Alistipes sp.
GGAGCAGATGAGGCGTCTGTTCAATGATTACCGTGTACATACGGTGTGTATGAGGCGGATACCGGACGAGGCGCTGGAGAAGATGGCGTCGGACCTGAAATATGTGGTCGGTGTACTGAAGAGGACGGAGAAAGGTAGGAACTACAGAGAGTTCATACTGGAGAATGAGGAATATTTTAAGAGAATGCCTGCGGACGCGTATGAAGTGATCCGTGTATGTGCCAATATAAGGGATATCAAAGATCATTTCATGTACCGTGAGGAAGACGGAGAGGAGAGAGTGGATATGTGTAGAGCGATTTATGAGATTAAAATGGAAGGTAAGAGAGAGGGCAGAAGAGAGGGTATGCAGTGTGCCAGACAGAAAGATATATTGGAATTGCTGGAGGACTGCGGACAGGTTCCGGACGAAACCAAAAAACTTATTCTGAAAGAGAAAGATATGAAGAAACTCGGAGTGTGGCTGAGGCTTGCGGCAAAGGCGGAAACCGTGGAGGATTTCCGCATGGCGATGTAGTCGGATATATTTTTCAATAAAACGGAGCAAAGGGCTCCTTGGCAGTATTTTTTTGAGGAAAATCCATTTAACGAAAACAATACCGCCAGGGAGCCCTTTGCTCCAAATTGTTTTTTTTTAGTACAATTCCCCTCAAAAAGAGGAAAAACGAAAAAAATGTAGAATAATAAAGTATAAGGCTTAAATTTGTTTAATAGGGATAAGAGATGAATATCAGGGAAAAGCAGGAACAAAGAGAAAAAGAATATTTAAGTCAATACGCGTCGTTTTCCGTGGATTCCAAGGGGAGGGACATACCGGAAGAAGAATGTGACATGCGTACCATTTACCAGAGGGACCGCGACCGGATCCTGCACTGCAAGTCTTTTCGGAGAATGAAGCATAAAACCCAGGTGTTTCTCGACCCGGAAGGAGACCATTACCGGACTAGGCTGACTCATACGCTGGAGGTTTCGCAGATCGCGAGAAGCATCGCGAGGGCGCTCCGCCTTAACGAAGACCTGACGGAGGCGATCGCGCTGGGACACGATCTGGGACATACGCCTTTCGGACATGCGGGCGAACGGGCGCTCAACGAAGTCTGTCAGGAAGGATTTGCCCATTATAAGCAGAGTATCCGCGTGGTGGAATTTCTGGAAAAGGACGGGAAAGGACTGAATCTTACGAAGGAAGTGCGCGACGGCATTTTAAACCACAGAACATCGGGGAACCCGTCCACGCTTGAGGGAAAGATCGTCCGCCTGTCCGATAAGATCGCGTACATAAATCATGATATTGACGACGCTATCCGTGCCGGTATCTTTACCGAAAATTATATTCCCAAAGAACTTTCGGACGTTCTCGGAAACACGACGAAAGCGCGACTGAATACGATGATCACGGATATTATAAAACAGAGCGAGGACAAGCCGGATATCCTTATGTCCTTTGAGGTTGAGCAGGCGATGAAGAAACTGAGGAGTTTTATGTTTGAACGCCTCTATACCAATCCGAGGGCAAAGAGCGAGGAGAGTAAGGCGAGAAAAATGCTGATTGAGCTGTACGAATATTATTTGGACAATCTGAACCTTCTTCCGGCTTCCTATATCCGGATCATGGAGGAGCGGAAAGAAAAACCGGAGCGTATCGTATGCGATTATATCGCGGGAATGAGCGACAATTACTGCGTCAGTAAATTTTCGGAAATATTTATTCCGGCGTCATGGAAACAATAAAATCAGAGGGAAAGAATATGTATTATCCTGAGGAGTTAGTGGAAGAGATCCGGCAGCGCAACGACATCGTGGACGTGATCTCGGGTTATGTCAAATTGCAGAAAAAGGGCGGCTCTCATTTTGGGCTTTGCCCGTTCCATAATGAAAAATCCCCTTCGTTTTCCGTTTCACAGAATAAACAGATGTATTACTGTTTCGGGTGCGGAGCCGGGGGCAATGTCATAACGTTTATCATGGAATATGAGAAGTTCACATTTGCGGAGAGCATTAAATATCTTGCGGACAGGGCGGGCGTTGAGCTTCCCGAGGAGCAGGATTCCAAGGAAGCCAGAGAGCGGGCGGACCTGCGCAATACTTTGTTTGAAGTGAACAAGAAGGCGGCGCGTTATTTCTACTATCAGATGAAAGGGGAAAACGGCGCGCAGGCAAGAGCATATTTTGAAAAAAGGCAGTTATCGCAGGAAACGATCAATCATTTCGGACTGGGGTATTCCAATATGTACCGGGACGACCTTTACCGGTACATGAAGAAAGAAGGGTATTCCGATAAGGTTTTGAAAGAATCGGGACTTTTTACGATGAGTGAGAAAGGAGTAAACGATAAATTCTGGAACCGGGTCATGTATCCGATCATGGATATCAACAATAAAGTGATCGGTTTCGGCGGGCGCGTTATGGGCGACGGAGAGCCAAAGTATCTTAATTCGCCCGAGACTATGCTGTTTGACAAAAGCCGTAACCTTTACGGACTGAATGTGGCAAGAACCAGCAGAAAACCGAATTTGATCATATGTGAAGGCTATATGGACGTTATCGCCCTGCACCAGGCAGGGTTCAATCAGGCGGTGGCGTCCTTGGGAACGGCGCTTACTACGGGGCATGCCATGCTGTTAAAGCGTTATACCAACGACGTGCTTCTCACCTATGACAGCGACGGGGCGGGCGTGAAAGCGGCGCTTCGGGCGATCCCTATACTGAAAGAGGCGGGGCTTCGCATTAAAGTGATCAACATGCAGCCTTACAAGGACCCCGACGAGTTTATCAAGGCTCTGGGCGCGGAGGAATTTCAGAAGCGTATCGACGGGGCGGTCAGCAGCTTTATGTACGAAGTAGGTATTCTGGAGCAGCAGCACGATCTGAAGGATCCGGAGAGCAAGACGGAGTTTTATAACGCGCTGGCAAGAAAACTTTCCGAATTTACGGAGGCGGTAGAGCGGGATAATTACGTCCGGGCGGTGTGCGATAAATATTTCATTGAATACGACAGTTTCCGGAAACTGGTCAACGATTACGGGGATAAATATTACGTCGCCAATGAGATAAAAAGGCAGAAAACGCAGGCGCAGGCGGCAGCAAGGGCGCCGCGGGAGGACGGTGTGAAGAAGGCGCAGAAAATCCTGCTGACATGGCTGATCGAGCAGCCGGATATTTACCATAAAATAAAGCCGTTTATCGGTGTGGACGACTTCATCGAACCGCTGTATCACGGCGTGGCGGAAAAATTGTTTTCCCAGATCGAAAGCGGCAGCCTCAATCCCGCCGCCATTATCAGTACCTACGAGAGCGAGGAGGAACACAAAGAAGTCGCGTCGCTGTTCCACTCGGAACTTCCCGGGGATCTGAGTATCAACGAAAGGGAAAAGGCGTTAAACGAAAC
>JAMPBI010000296.1 GCA_023666775.1 Alistipes sp.
AAAATCACTTCGCCGCCCTTTAACTGGATCTCAAAGTAGTCCGCCATGACTACCTGCATTCCGCCCACGGCTCTCGTAATGATATTCTTATTCTTATTCGTTCTCGCCTGCTTCCTGTCAAGCTGTCCCATGCTGACCAGCTCTTCCACCAGGGAGTGGTCCCTTGTGATCTGGGTGATCTCCTTGTCGATCACATACAACCGGCTGTCGCCTACATTTGCCACATAAAGCATATTATCCCTGACGCACGCCAGCACCGCCGTCGTTCCCATGCCGTTAAACTCTTCCGACTCCTTCGCCTTTCCAAGCACGGCGTCGTTCGCGCGGTGGATCGCCTTTCCCATCAGCGTGATCGGATCCTTTTCCTCCATGGACGAGATCACGTCCACTATGGTTTCTACGGTAAGTTTTGACGCAAGGTCCCCCGCCTTATGTCCGCCCATTCCGTCCGCCACAATAAACAGATTGGGAAGATTTCCTACCGGTTTATCGGAACAGAAAACCGAGTCCTGATTTACTTTTCGTATCCTGCCCACATCAGTTGCCGAGTAAGCTCTCATGTCCATCCTCCTGTTTCTCTATGTAACTCTTCCGAAGCTGTCCGCAGGCTCCGTTTATATCCCTGCCCATCTCTCTTCTTATGGTAACATTTATCCCGTATTTTTCAAGTCTTTTTTTGAAATCCTGTACCGTCTTCGTCCCGGACTGCCTGTAACCGCGCTCTTTGATGGGATTTACCGGTATCAGGTTCACATGGCAGTTTAAACCGCGAAGAAGACGCGCGAGTTCTCCCGCGTCCCCGTCCGTATCGTTTACTCCCCGCACCAGACTGTACTCAAAAGTGAGCCTCCGCCCCGTCTTTTCAAAATAATAACGGCAGGCGTCAAGAAGTTCGCGGATCGGATAAGTGTTTGCGACAGGCATTAATTCTTTTCTTTTTTCGTCCGACGACGCGTGAAGGGATACGGCAAGGGTGATCCCAAGTCCTTTTTCGGCAAGTTCCCGTATCTTCGGGACGATCCCGCAGGTGGAAACCGTCAGGTTTCTCTGGCTTATATTCATACCTTTTTCGTCGGTAAGCAGTTCGATAAATTTCAGCAGATTATCATAATTATCCAGCGGTTCTCCCGAACCCATGACAACCACATTGGAAATCCGCTCTCCCGTGTGCCGCTCTATGGCGTAGATCTGCTCGAGCATTTCGGAGGGCGTTAAATTCCTCGCGAGTCCGTCCAGCGTGGAAGCGCAGAAACGACAGCCCATACGGCAGCCCGCCTGTGAGGATATACACACGGAATTTCCGTGCTTATAGCGCATAAACACACTTTCGATGACGTTGCCGTCCCCGAGCCCGAACAGATATTTTCTCGTTCCGTCGATCCCGGAAACCAGTACCTGAAGCGGCTGTAACGCCACAAGTTCCGTCTGCCGTGAAAGGCTTTCGCGCAGCGCGGCGGGAAGATTAGTCATTTCGTCAAAAGACGCCGCCCTTTTTTGGTGAAGCCACTGATAAAGCTGCTGCGCCCGGAATTTGGGATACCCGTTTTCTATTATATACTTTTCCAGTTCTGTCCTATTCAGCGATTTAATATCCATTATTCTTCCCTTTGAAACGCCGCGATAAAAAATCCGTCCGTTCCGTGTATTCCCGGAAGAAGCTGTACATAGCCGTCTTTTGCCGTTTCGGTTCGGTACTTCTCCGGCAGCCTCTCTTCCAGATCGATCGGTTTTAACGCGAGTTCCTCCCGTATCCACCGGGCATTTTCTTCGTTTTCTTTTCTGTTAATGGTACAGGTCGAGTAAATGAGCCTTCCGCCCTTTCTCACATAACGGTATGCCGTCTTCAGGATATCCCTCTGCAATACGGCAAGCTCCTCCTGCTTTTCTTTGGTCATATTATATTTAATATCGGCTTTCCGCCCGATAATCCCAAGTCCGGAACAGGGAAGATCGCAGAAGACCGCGTCGTACTTTTCCTCGTCCTGCGGGACAAATTCCAGCGCGTTTTGCACTTCGGCGGTAATGTTGGCGAGTTTCATACGCTCCACGTTTTCTTTTATTTTAAAAACCTTGCTTTCGGAAATGTCCCTCGTCGTAACACTGCCCGTGCCGTTCATCAGAACGGCGGCGTGTATGCTCTTTCCGCCGGGCGCTCCGCACACGTCCAGGACGTTTTCGCCTTCCTTTAGCGCCGCCGCGCCTCCCGCCAGCATGGAACTTAAATCCTGCACGAATACCAATCCCTCCCGAAAGGCTTTCAGTCCCGCGAGATAATCGTAATCCGACAGTTTCAGCGCACCGGGGATTTCCGAAATCTCCTCCACCGTAACCTTCTGGTCTTCTAACATCTTAACGATTTCTTCCACGCTGACCCGGCAGGTATTGCACCTTACATAAGTCGGAGCCGGCTCCTCAAACGCCGCCAATATTTTTTCTGCCGTCTCACTCCCGTACTGCCCGGTAAATTCTTCCACCAGCCAGCGGGGCATGGAATACTTCACGGATAAATCCTTCGGTTCTTTCAGGCGGTCTTTTTCCCTCGCAATGCTTCGCAGCACGCCGTTCACAAAACCGCCAAGGGAAGCAAATCCCCGTTTTTTCGCCAGTTTCACCGCTTCGTTGCAGACCGCGCTGTCGGGGACGCCGTCCATGAACAGGATCTGATACGCCGACATTCTTAAAAGATTGCGGATAAGCGGTTTCATCTTTTCCGTCTTCACTTTGGAATAACCGTCAAGCACATGATCCAGATAAATCTGTTTTTCTATGGTTCCCTCGGACAGACGCGTCAGAAAACTCCGCTCGTTTTTATCTAAATACTGGTATTTCGTCAGGGCATTGTTCACGGTCACATGGCTGTAAGCCCCCTTTTCATTGACCTCGGTAAGGATATCGAGAACGACCGCCCTTAAATTCACATTTTCCGTCATAACCTCTCTCCGGCTTCCACCTTAAATCCCAGCAGAAACGCGGACGTACTCAGCCGCTTTTTGCCTTCCAACTGTAATTCCTTGACGGCAAGGGCGTCCTTGCCGCATTTTACCGTAAAACAGGTCTTTTCCACCGAAACCACCTGTCCCGGCTCATACGCCGCGAAATCGCCGCGGACCACGTCCGCGTCCCAGATTTTCAGTATTTTCCCATGATACCTTGTATACGCGCTGGGCCACGGATTCAAACCGCGGATAAGACATTCCAGTTCTTCCGCCGGTTTCTTAAAATCCAGCTCTCCCAGTGATTTTTCTATTTTTTTCGTATGGGGCGCCTCGTCATGGTTCTGAGGCGTTCCCGTAACCGTTCCCTCTTCCAGCCCTTTGAGGGTTTCCACAAGAAGATCCGCGCCAAGGACGCTTAACCG
>JAMPBI010000297.1 GCA_023666775.1 Alistipes sp.
AAGATCGTGCAGTCAAACTGGACAGAAGACGAATGGAACGCCTATTATGAGGCGGAGGTTGAACCGGACGCGATCCAGATGTCGGATACTTACACAACGGCATTATTCAGCAGACGAGAGCGGGGCTGCGGAAACAAAATCGTATTTGAGGCGAGCAATCTCCAATGTGCGAGTTTGCAGTCAAAACTTGCAATGGTACAAATGGTTGACCGCGGCGCTCTGACACCCAATGAATGGAGAAGTTTGTTGGGACTGGCTCCGATCGAGGGAGGAGATCAGCCGATCCGAAGACTTGACACCCAGGTGGTGAACATGATAAATGACACGTTAAACAAAATGAACTCGGAAAACTATGTGGTGATGGCAGGTCTTATTAGTAAAATGCTTGTAACAGCAGAAAGGAGGGAAACTATTGAAACACAGAATTGATATCCGTGGCGTTATGATACCGAATGATTACAAATGGTATTACGACTGGTTCAAAGAGGATAGTACCTGTCCGGCAGATGTGAGGAAGGTAATGGACGCGTACCGGGAGGGTGATGAGATTGAGGTTTACGTCAACTCTCCGGGAGGCGTGGTCGAGGTTGGTTCCGAGATCTACACATTGCTCCACCAGATGAAAGACAACGTGAAAATTTATATCACGGGCGAGGCGTGCAGCGCCGCTTCGATCATATCCATGGCAGCGTATTGTGAGATGGCGCCGACGGCATTGATGATGGTTCACTGCGTGTCCGGCGCGGTGCGGGGCAACCATAATGATCTGGAACATCAGGCGGAGGTACTACGGACAGCGGACAGGGCGTTATGCACGGCATATATGGCAAAGTCGGGTATGACGGAAGAAGAGGCACTTGGCATGATGGAAGCCGAAACATGGCTTACGGCGGAACAGGCAAAGGAAAGAGGGCTGATCGACGCGGTGATGTTTGAGGAAGAAAGGGAAGAGAAGCTGCCGCTTGTGGCGGGACCGTTTTTTTCCCTTCCGTCAGATGAGCAGATGGAAAAAGTGAGAGACATGATAAAACAAACGGAAGAACCGAAAACCGGGGAAGCCGTTTTTTTATTACAGCAACAATTAAATTTATTAAAGTTAAAGGAGAAATGAAAATGACAAGAGGACAGTATTTAGCAATGAGACAGAAACTGGTGAACGAGGCGCAGCAGTTCATCACGGACGGAAAGGCAGATGAGGCGCAGGTAAAAATGAATGAAATTACAAAGCTGGATGCGGATTATGAAAAAATGGCGCAGACAATGGCTGATTTCAACGCTTTAAACGTGGAGCCGAAGTTTGCCGCGCCGGTTACGGTTCAGGAAGCATTCGGAGGAAATAAGGAAGCGGAACGCGACTGGAAGTCGGACGAGTACAAAACCGCATGGGCGAAAACCATGCAGGGCAGGGAATTGTCGGCAGAAGAGGACAACGTTTTTAAGATGGTAAATGAAGCGTTTACCCATACCACCAAGAATACGGGGATCGTTATTCCGGAAACGGTTTCAAAAGGTATCTGGGAAGAGGCGGAAAAGTTATATCCGTACTATGCCGATGTGACCAAGACATATGTAAACGGAGTGCTTAAAGTGCTTCAGGAAGATACTTCCAGCGAAGCAGGGTGGTATGAGGAAAATGAGGGAACCGAAGACGGTAAGGAGACGTTTAAGGAAATTACCCTTTCCGGTTGTGAATTATCAAGGAATATCAATGTGTCATGGAAACTGCGTGAAATGGCGATGGAAGATTTTATTCCTTATATCCAGAAGAAGTTGGGTAAAAAGATGGGAGCCGCGGCAGGTTATGGGGCGACACACGGCGCCGGCGCGAACGCGGCAAGCGGCAAGCCGGAACCGCAGGGAGTTGTGACGGCGCTGCTCGCACAGGAAGGCAGACCGCAGGTTGTCACATATTCCGGTCAGATTACATATGACGATATTGTGTCGATAAGGGCAAGGTTAAAATATAACCCGTCCATTTACGCGAACAATTATACCATCTGGACAGGACTTGCCAAGGTGAAGGACAATAACGGACGTCCTTTGTTTATTCCGGACGTAACGGGAAGCGGTCAGTTCCGGATTCTTGGAATGCTGGTTAAGGAAGATGACTCGATGGAAAATGGGGAAGTTCTTTTCTCGGACGCAGGAGTCGGATATCTCATGAACGTAAACAGAGAAACAACCATCACGACGGAGGAACACGCCAAGAAGAGAAATACCGATTACTGCGCATATGCGATTATGGACGGTAATATCATCACGCCTAAGGCGCATGCGCTTCTGATCCCGGTCGAGACAGGCGGAGATCCAAGCAGTATATCATTGCAGAGCGAAAGCGGACCGGGCAGCAGTTACGAGGATATGAAACTCGATGACCTGAAAGCGGTAGCGAAAGAAAAAGGGATCGAGGGATATTCCAACATGAATAAAGCCGCGTTGATCGAGGCGCTGATCGCACTGGAATAATCGGATCAAAAGGGGGATACCGTTTCTTTGGTATTCCCCTTTGATAACCGGAGAAAGGGGAACTATGTTAGAGACAATCAAAAAGGCATTGAGAATAAGCGGAGACTATCTGGATGACGAGATAAAAGATACGATAAACGCCTGTTATAAGGACATGGCGCGTATCGGAATAAGCGTATTCAACCAGAACGGATCTGTCAAAAAGAATATTGAGACGGATCCGCTGATTGTTTCCTGTCAGAAGATGTATGCCAGGGCGCAGTTTAATTTTGAAAACGCGGCGGAACGGTATATGAGAGCCTATGAGGGTTGCAGGGACGGCATAGCTCTGTGTGGTGATTATCATGCGTGATGAAAAAGTGGTACTGATAACGCAGTATAAAGCCGGCAAGGAAATAAAAGAGGAAAACATGGAGGTATATGCGGAGAAAAAATCTGTAAAATATGGTCAGTTCACCGCTTCCTACGCGGCAGGTCTGGACGCGAAATACATTTTGGACATTTATCCGCAAGAATACCGTCAGGCGGGGGTCACGGTGGACGGAATTTTTTATGAGCCGTCTCATGTACTGTATATGGGAAAGAGAATGGACATAATCCGGACATATTCACAAAATGAGTATTCTATGGAGGTAACGGTGGGATATGGCAAACGTAAACTTTGATTATGAAGGAGCAATCGACGGTATCCGTAAAGAAGTCGCGCGAATGTCGGAACTGCTTGATAAGGAAGCGGATTGGGCGCTTGATGAGATCGGAAAGGTCATTGAGGCAAATGTCATGATGACGGCGCCGGTATCGGATAAGGAATATTACTACTATAAGAATGGCAAAGGCAAAAGTGCCAAGAAACCCAATG
>JAMPBI010000298.1 GCA_023666775.1 Alistipes sp.
GAATATGCCCGCAAAACGCCGTAATCTTCCCTTGTCAGTAATTCTTCCAGCATATTTCCGATATGTATATCGTCATCTATAATTAAAATCCGTTTCATTTCCTGCCGCTCCGTTCACCTTTTTATTATAACAAGGAAAATCGGTACTGTCATCTATTTCCGGTTTAAAAAATAATCCCATATTCCGTTGAGATCCGCCCTTACCGACGGGGAAACCTCCGTATTCCGACCGTGTATCGCCGACATGAACACCGAAAACGCCTGATTTCTGATTTCTTTCTTTGTATCACGGATTGGCTCCTGCTGTGGCTGCATGGCGCCGCCATTTCCCTTATGGTATATTATCTGTACCTTAAAATCCCTCAGCCCGCTCCATATCTGCGTACTTTCCGCCATAAACCGGCTATGGTTTTCGTAAGCCTTATCCAGCATTTCCAGTTCCTTTTCTTTCGTTAATTCCTGTCTGCTTCCGTCCTCGGCAACGTAATATTCCTGTTTTCTGTCGGAAGACGCGTATTTTTCCTCGATAGCGTTTTTCATCTGCTCATACGCCGACGTCATCTGACGGACATGTTGGTCAAATAAATCCGTTTTTCTGCTGCCGTCGTCTTCCCCGGCAAAATCTTCTTTCACCCGGGATACCGTTTTTTCAAACTCGTCCATCACGCTGTAAGCGCTTACGGAAGAAAGATTTCCGTCCGCCAGAGCCGCATGTCCCGATTTTGAAATGTCTGCCGTATCTTTTCCTTTTGTGATATCCTTTTCTTTCAACTGCCGCATTTTCTGTTCCGTATGCTCCGTATCGGCTGTATATCGCCCGTACTGCTCCCAGAATTTGGCTTCGACTGAATTGATCGTCATTTTCTATCCTCCGCTCCCTGCTTTTATTTTCTGTGTTTTTTATCGCCCTGTTTGCTGAAAATGTTGATAGGAAGGGTGTGAAGAAAATATCATTAATCCAGCTCGCAGATCTCATTATACAGATCCGCGTATCTGCCGTTCTGCTCCAGCAATTCTTCGTGTGTGCCGCGCTCTATTATGCGTCCCGCCTCCAGCACCATGATGGCGTTTGCCTTTCTTACCGTGGAAAGGCGGTGGGCTATGACAAATGTGGTGCGGTTTTCCATGATGGCGTCCATGCCCTCTTCGATATGCTTTTCCGTTCTTGTGTCAACGGAACTGGTCGCTTCGTCGAGGATCAGAACCGGAGCCCGGCTCACGGCGGCGCGGGCAATATTTAAAAGCTGCCTCTGCCCTTGGGAAAGATTTGCTCCGTCATTTTCAAGCATTGTGTGATACCCCGCCGGAAGCTGGCAGATAAAATCGTGCGCCGACGCTGTTTTCGCCGCCTCCATAACCTCCTCGTCCGTGGCGTCAAGACGTCCGTAACGGATATTTTCCATAACCGTTCCCGTAAATAAATGGGTATCCTGCAGCACCATCGCGATATGGGAGCGCAGGAACGCCCTCCCGATCCGCTCTATCGGTACGCCGTCAATGGTGATCGTCCCCTGCTCAATATCGTAAAACCGCGACAAAAGGTTGGTGACCGTCGTTTTTCCCGCGCCGGTGGAACCCACAAACGCGATTTTCTGTCCCGGCTTCGCATACAGGGATATGTCATGGAGTACCGGTACGCCGGGAACATAGCCAAAACTCACCTTATCCAGAACGATATGTCCCTTCATTTCGGTCAGTTCCACCGTATCCCTGTCCGGTTCTTCGGACGGCATATCCATCAGGTTAAATACCCTCTCCGCGCCGGCAAGAGCGGAAAATACGGTATTCATCTGCATGGACAGTTCATTGATGGGCTGATTGAATTTCCGGGTATAATTCAGGGAAATCGTCAGTCCGCCGATATCAAATCCCTGTGTTATTACAAGAATACCGCCGATACAGGCAGTCAGACCATAGGAAACGTTACATAGCTGATGTGTGACCGGTCCCATGATACTGGAACGGAACTGCGCCCGGATCTGCGACTCCACCAGTCTGTCGTTGATATAGTCAAACTCCTCCATCGCCGTGTTTTCATGGTTAAATACCTTGACCACCTTCTGACCGGAAATCATTTCCTCGCAGAAACCGCCCATCATGCCAAGGTTTCTCTGCTGCGCGCTGTAAGCGCTTCTGCCTTTTTTGATGATGGTTTTACTGATAAACGCAAGCACCGGCGTCATGATCAGCGTTATCCCGCCGAGGATCAGATTGGTATAAAGCATTAATATAACGGTTCCCGTAATCGTAATGGCGCCGGAAATCATCTGGATCAGCGTCGTATTCAACATTTCTCCCACGGTATCCACATCATTTGTAAAATGGCTCATGACGTCGCCTACCGGGTGTTCGTCAAAAAAACGGACCGGCATTGACTGCAATTTATCCATCAGTTCCCTGCGCATTTTCCTGAGGGAACGCTGGGATACCGTCAGCATAATACGCTGCTGCAGCCACTGCGCCAGTACGGAAACGCCGTAGACAACTGCCATAAGGGCAATTCCTCCGACAAGTCCCGCAATCCGTCCGCTCAGGTCCGGTTCGGACGGATCGTAATAAAGAAACCGGTTCATCACCGGACGGAGCATATATGCCGCTGCCAGCGCCGAAACTGCGTATGTAACAACGCAGACCGCCGCGGCGATCAGAAGCGGACGTTCTCCGGAAAGGTAGCGGAGCAGACGTCCCACCGTTTTTCCCATATTCTGAGGCTTTCCCTTCGCTCCCATGGCGGCGCCTAAATTTCCGCGGTTTCCCACGTTCAATACCTTTTTGTTGTCGGTTTGGGAAGCGGAAGAACCGTATTTTCTGTCAAGCCGTTCTTTTTGTGTCTGTTCCATGATCATTCCTCCTCCCCTTCCTCTTTGTCCTTCTGTGACCAGTAAATTTCCGCGTATACGGGGCAGTTTTCCATTAACGCGCCGTGTCTGCCGCAGCCCACGATTTTTCCGTGGTCGATAACAAGAATTTTGTCCGCGTCCATAACGGAATTGATCCGCTGGGCAATGATCAGTTTAGTAACGCCCGGCAGCTTTTCCCGGAAGGCACGCCGGATCGCGGCGTCCGTCGCCGTATCCACCGCGCTGGTAGAGTCGTCGAGTATAAGTATTTTCGGCTTTTTCAAAAGCGCCCTCGCAATGCAGAGCCGCTGTTTCTGTCCTCCCGACAGATTGGCTCCGCCGTGCTCCAGCTCCGTGTCATATCCCTTTTCCAAGGAACGGATAAAACCGTCCGCTTGAGCGATCGCCGCCGCTTCGATTAATTCTTCATCATTGGCGTTTTCCTTTCCCCAGCGGAGATTTTCCGCTATCGTTCC
>JAMPBI010000299.1 GCA_023666775.1 Alistipes sp.
GTTTCTCTCGGCGATATCGGCGATCACGGCGCAGAATATGGGAGCGGGAAAACCCGAGCGGGCGAAGGCTTCTCTTCGTTACGGTCTGATCGTTACGGTGAGCTGGGGGATTTTGTGCGTCCTGTACAACCAGTTCCTTCCCCATACCCTGGTGGGACTGTTTACGAAGGATTTCGCAGTGCTTGCGGCAGGAAGCGCGTATCTGCGGTCGTATTGTTTCGACTGCGTTTTCGCGGCGGTTCATTTCTGCTTCAGCGGATATTTCTGCGGCGACCAGAAGTCGGTGATTTCCTTTATCCATAATATCGCTTCCATTCTTCTGGTCCGGATACCGGGGGCGTACCTGACCAGCAAATGGTTCCCGGACACGCTGTACCCGATGGGGTGGGCGGCGCCTCTAGGCTCCCTTTTGTCGGCGCTTATCTGCGTGGGATTTTACATATATTTTGAGAGGAGAAAGAAAAATGAATTTCGAGACGTTAAAACACTTCCGTGACGACTACGATTTTGACGAAATACAGGTTATCGGGAAAGACATTGATTTAGACGGCGAGCCGTTCCATATCGCGGCAATGGCAAGGAAGGGGAGGGAAGCGAAACTGTTTTTGTTAAAACGCTGCCAATCCTTTGACGAGATGAATAAAGAGACGAAAATTTCCGGGAACGCTGCCAACCGGGAGCGCATGAAAGCGTCTCTGGACGGCGGAGCGGGATCGCTGTTTCTGAGGGAGATCTTTCAGGGAGCGCATAGGATTACGTTTCGTTCTTCTTCCATCGGAAATATCGAAAACGGCGATTATGTCCAGGGGTACGTTTTGTTCATGAGACTGATGGACGCGGGCTGGGAACCGGGGGAACGGTCTTTTTTGCGGGAGACGGACTGGAAAAATATTGCCCTGGCGGAAGTTGTTCTTGCAGACGAGACGGACAGACTGGCGGATTTCGGTTTATGGGAAAAGGACGTTCCCGTTATGGGAACGACAAGTCCCGGCGCCGACAGCGGTCTTGTATCCCTGCCGGTTTTACTGGAAACAGGCAGAGAGCCGGAGATTTCTTTTGTTATGAAGGACGGAACAAAGGCTGTCTGCTATATTAACCGTGTATTTGCGGAGGACGTGTGGGCGGAGAGGGAGCGGCAGTTTGCCGATGAGGAATACCGTGCTAAAGTGCTGGCGCACATGAGCGGGGAGCAGTTTAAGGAGATGAGGGAAGCGCTGGACCGCGCGCTTTTGCAGGTATGTCCTAAGGGGAAATGCCTTCCCGTTGTGGAATACGAGTGCAGCGTGGACGTGAGCCTTAAATTTTACGCGAAGGAATACTTGGACGACGTTCCCAAGCCGTCAACGGGGAGCGCTTCCGTGGTCATGATGAATAAGAGGTCTGAGAAAGAAACGGGAAAACACGGATTCCGTCTCAGGGCGTGTGTGGTGGAAACGCCTGTCGAGCCGGGAGAGGTACGGCTGGAGGCGGAACTGTTTTCTTATACAAGGATCATTCCAAGCAGGGAAGTGCGGCTTTTTTAGTTTTTATGGGAAAGGAGAAACGTCATGACAAAACAACCTTTATTTCCGCGGATCGGCGGGATCATGCACGGAGGCGATTACAATCCGGAGCAGTGGCTGGACCGTCCCGATATTCTTGAGGAGGATATCCGTATGATGAAAAAGGCGGGAATGAATTGCGCTACGCTGGGCGTTTTCGCCTGGTCGGCGCTGGAACCGCGGGAGGGCGAATATCATATCGGGTGGCTTGCGGATACGATGGACCGGCTTTATGAAAACGGGATCTACACCATTCTGGCAACGCCTTCCGGGGCGAAACCCGTCTGGCTTTCTGAAAAATATCCCGAAGTTTTGCGCGTGGACGCTTACGGCATAAAAAATCACCGTGGCTTCCGCCATAATCACTGCATGAGTTCGCTCCTTTACAGGCAGAAGGTGCGCAATATCACGGAAAAGATCATGGAAAAGGTGGGAAACCACCCCGGACTTTTGATGTGGCACATTTCCAATGAATTTAACGGGGAATGTTTCTGTCCAAGCTGTGTCCGGCGTTTTCAGGATTATTTATGCGAAAAATTCGACCACGATATCGACAAATTAAACAAAGCGTGGTGGACCACGTTCTGGAGCCATACATACAATGATTTCAGCCAGATCGAGCCGCCGTATGCCAACGGCGAGTTCAGTATCATGGGCTTAAATCTTGAGTGGAAACGGTTCATCACATGGAATGTAACGGACTATATGAAGTCGGAGATTGCGTTTCTGAAAAAAAAGACGCCGGGCATTCCCGTGACCACCAATTTCATGCAGATGTTTGACGGACTGGATTACCGTGTGATGGCGAAGGAACTGGACGTGATCTCATGGGACTCCTATCCGGTGTTTCACAATGACTATGAGAGTTTCGCGGATACCATGAACCGTTCGGCGTTTGACCACGCGCTGATGCGCTCCATGAAGAAGGATAAGCCGTTTATGCTGATGGAGAGCGCGCCGGGACTGGTGAACTGGCATGATTTTAATAAAATGAAACGTCCGGGAGTCCACAGGCTGTTTTCGCTGCAGACCGTAGCGTGCGGTTCCGATACGGTGCAGTATTTCCAGTGGAGGAAAAGCCGGGGGTCTTACGAGCAGTATCACGGCGCCGTGGTGGATCATCTGGGAACGGACGATACGAGGATTTTTAAAGAAGCAGCTTCGCTGGGGGAGGAACTGAAAAAAATAGGAACGATAGCGGGAACGGTTGTGAAAACGCCTGTCGCCATGATACTGGACTGGGATACCATGTGGGCGGTGGAGGATATGAAAGGACTGGCGGCGTCCACCAAGAATTATGTAAAAACCTGTGTGGAGATGTTTTGCGCGTTCCTTCATCTGGGAGTGGACGTGGATATCATTTCTTCCGGGGACGATCTGAGCGGTTATAAAGTGATCGCGGCGCCCATGATGTATCTGCTCAAGGACGGTATCGCGGGAAAGATAAGGACGTTTGTGGAAAACGGCGGACAGTTTCTCGCCACATACCTCACGGGTTATGTGGACGAAAATACGCTCTGTTATCTCGGAGGATTTCCGGGCGGCGGTCTGTCCGAGGTCTTCGGCGTGATCAGCGAGGAGATCGACACGCTGTATCCGTCGGATAAGAACGAGATCGTATGGAACGACGGCAGCAGCGTAGAAGTTCGTGATTACGCGGAAATGCTCCGGGTGACCGGTGAAAACGTGGCGGTGCTTGGAACCTATAAGGACGATTATTACGGCGGCATGCCGGCGGTGACGGTAAATCCTTTC
>JAMPBI010000029.1 GCA_023666775.1 Alistipes sp.
AATTTTACCGGAGAAGATTACCGTATACTTGTATCCTGCGAAAAGCAATGGGAACTGGACGAAAACGGATTTCCCACCGGAAAGCGGATTTCGCCTCCCGACGGTTACAACAATGGTATCATGCCCCTTGCCGCGCCTCTCGCAGACCATCTGCAAGCCGACATGCTGCCGGAGAACGGTTCTTCGCCGTTTCACACCGCTATGATACGCAATATAAAAACCGGTACGGAACTTATTTATGAAACCGACCGTATCTTTGCCAACTGGATGGTCTGGAACAAGAGAGCCAGCGATAACTTTGTCTGCATTGAACCGATGACCTGTATCATTGACGCTCCAAACGCCACAATTCCACAGGATTTACATGGTTTTACCACCTTGAAACCCGGCGGACGCTGGAGCGCTAAAAACAGGCTGTATGTCAGATCCTAAACTGACATACAGCCCGCTTCCCGTTTCATTCTAACTCTGTATCTGCTTCATCTTAAAAAATGTACCCTTTAACTCCATTAATTCCTCATAGGTTCCGTATTCCACACATTTCCCTTCATGTATCACCGCTATTTTATCCGCGTCCCGAATGGTGGATAAACGGTGCGCGACAATAAATGTGGTCCGGTTGGCGGTAAGATTATTGACCGCCTCCTGTATCATTTTCTCGGAAATACTGTCCAACGCCGAAGTCGCCTCGTCCAGCACAATAACTTTCGGCTCCCGGATCAACGCTCGCGCTATGGCGATCCTCTGCCTCTGTCCTCCCGAAAGTTTGCCGCCATGCTCGCCGATCAGCGTATCCATTCCCTCGGGAAGCGATTCGATCAGCTCCGTAAGATTTGCCGCTTTCACAACCTCCTTCAGACGCTCTTCATCAATATCATGAATCCCGTATGTAATATTGTCCCGTATCGATCCCGAAAACAGAATGGTATTCTGGGGAACCACCGCCAGAAACTTCCGGTAACTCCTCAGGTCAATATCCTGAATGGATTTTCCGTCCAGCAGCACCTCGCCCTCGCTTGGCATATTAAAGCCAATAACAAGATTTAAGATCGTCGTCTTGCCTGCGCCGGACTCTCCCACCAGCGCGATGGTCTCACCCGGCTTCACCGTCAGATTGAAACCGTCAAGCACCTCATTACCTTCATTGTTATACCAGAACTTGACGTCACGGAACTCAAATCTGCCCTCAACCTGCTTTACCTGTTCCTTGCCCTCGTTTTCCTCAATCTCCTCGGCGGCAAGCACCTCTCCGATGGAACGCACCGACTCCAGTCCCTTTGTGATCGTAGGTATCAGTGTGATCACGGCGGAAACCTGCTGAACGATTGTCGAAAAATAATTCTGATACAGGGCGATATCGCCCACCAAAATCGTCGCTTTGTACGCAAGCAGCGCGGTAAAAGCAAGACAGATGATCTGGAAAACCTGGAAAACAGCCCAGCCTACCGAACCGAACAACGCCTGTATCATATCCAGACGGTAGCCTTTTTCCGCAACCTCGATCAACTGTTCGCTGACCTTCTCAGTCTCCTCCTCCTCTAGAGCATGCGCCCTCGTGACCGGGATCAGCTCCACCATTTCCATAACGCGGGCGGACGTCCCCTCCATCTCCTTACGAAATTCCTGATTCCGCTGCTTGATCACTCCGCGAAACGCCACCATCGTAATTGCCGCCACGGGAACCGTCAGAACAAAGAACACAAACACGATAATGCTCTTTGAAACCGTAACGATCATGGCAATGGCTATATTTAACACAATATTCAGAATACTGACAAACAACTGCGTGGAAAGCGTTTCCACCGCCTCCACATCACGCATGATCTTCGATTGCAGCCGTCCCGACTGCACGTCCTTATAATAAGAAATGGACAACTGCTGCAGCTTCTTCACCAGCGCCCCGCGAAGCCCCGTCTCCACATACCGCACGGCAAGGCTCTTGTAGCGGACATACAGATAATTCATCGGCACATTCAGCAGAATGAGAAAAATCATCAGGATCACATTCGCCGTAATCTTCTCCACGCAGCGTTCGTCCTGCGTCGTCACATAATTAATAATATTCGCCAGTACGATCGGCGACATCCACACCGGACTATGCTTAATAAAAAAGAAAAACACCGATAAAAAAAACTTTCCGTAATTCCCCCTGTAAATCGAAAACAGTACCTTGAGCGGACTGTCGGGATATTTCTTAAAACTCTCTATAAAACGCTCCTCGGCGTTATCCTGTCTGGGATTTCTGATCATTTCCGCCACCTTATCATATTACTTTGAAATTTTGTCAACATTTTCCGCGATAACCGGTTCTCCCTCACAACCCTCTATGTTCACGTTCTTTAACACAAGTTTCTCCACATTCATGGCAAGGATACCCGCCCTGCTGCTCTCCTCGCAGCCGATCATCATCGCCGCCACTCCGCTCTTCGCTTCCTTCGCGTAACTTACGTCAACGTTTTCAAAAGTGAGGCATGTGATCTTGCGCTCCGGAAGACCGGTAATATAAGCAGCCGCCACATGACAGTTTTTCGCTTTGATATTCCGAAACGTGAGCCTCTTGATATACGGCGTTCTGTCATCAATCGGAAGAGGCGTCTTGGAAGAAACATACTCCGTCTTTCCGTCCGGGTCGCAGAAATAAAAACTGTTTACCACAAACGGCGTCATTACGTTATCCATGTCGATATCCTCAAACGTAATGTTATCCAGAATCGAATCCTCGCCTCTGCCCCGCCTCGTCTTTACGCGAAGCCCTCGGTCCGTATTCATAAAAAGACAGTCTTTGATCTTGACATTCTTAACGCCTGCCGCAATCTCGCTTCCTACCGTGACCGCTCCGTGACCGTCACGCATACAGCACTGTCTCACCGTCATATTCTCGGTCGGCTGTTTTAACTTCTTACCCATGTAAATCTTGCCGGACTTAATGGCAATACAATCGTCGCCCACGGAAATATGCGTGCCGACAACCTCCACGTTTTTACAACTCTCCGGATCCAGACCGTCCGTATTGTGGGAATTAAACGGATTTTTGATCTTCACGTCCACGAAACTTAAATTCTCCGAAAAATACGGGTGCAGCGTCCACGACGGCGAATTTTGCACGGTAATACCCTGCATCATCACATTTTTACAATGGCTGATAAACACCAGCCTCGGTCTCCACGCGATCTTACGGATCTTCGGTTCAAACCACCAGTTATTGAAATCCGCGCAGCCGTCGATCGTACCCTCGCCGGTAATAACAATATTTTCCGCGTTGACCGCCGTCACGATACCGGAGAACATATCCAGAGGATTTCCTTCCCATGTGCCTAAATTATATTCGTCCCGCTCGTCGTAGCTGTCAATCATTCCCGGAAAAATCGGGAACTTCGTTCTGTCCGTAAACGCCGATAAAACGGCGCCTTTTGCCAGCTCGAAAGTCAGATCGCTCTTTAAAAAGATCGACGTGATCTTATAAACGCCTTCCGGAACCAGCACACGGCTGTTTAACGGGCAAGCCATGATCGCCGCCTGAATGGAGCAGGTATCGTCATGCTCCCCGTCTCCCTTCGCGCCGAAATCTTTTACGTTCAATGTAACAAATTCCTTGTCCGTGCGGACCTTGAGAGGTTTTATATTCTCATCGCCGTAAACCGCCCTGATCTCGTATTCCTTGTCCGGTTTCAGATCGTAGATCGACGTAATAACCTTATTTCCTTTCACCGTCACCGAATCATTGATAACAAGCTCATATTCCTCCGCCGTAAAATATTTGCCCGCTTCCGTCAGTTCCACAACAACACATCTTGCTGTCTTCGCCACTAATTTTAATTCCATGGGAAACCTCCTAATGTAATAATCTCTCTGCCATCATCATAATTGCCGCGCCCTTATTCAGCTCCTTTGACTGAATGTCCGCCAAAACCTGCTCATACAGATCCAGACCGGCTTTTTCGTACTTCTCCGCAAGTATGACTTTCAGACGGCACGCCTTTAAAATGGAAAACGCGGTCAGAGCCTTATCGGTTATATCCAGCTCGTCCTCCATGATCGTCTCTCTGAGAGATGTCTTAAACAGTCTCTTTAATCCGTCATAATACTCATAGATCGCCTGATCGATGGACTCGATCCCCTCGATCACAGCCGTCATAAAATAAGCGTGGTTGATATCCTCTTTCATGGACGCCGCCCTGTAGCGGTTCATAACGTCCTGATAATGCTCTTTTCCTCCCAGCTTCGTTTCATACTTCGTATAAAAGACCAGCGCCATTTCGTCGCTTTCCTCGTCAAACCCCGAAGCCAGACCCCTCATCAGCATTTTGATCCGGTCGCGGACTTCCGTCTCGCCCTTCTCCATAACATAAAAACTTGCTATTCCCGCATATTTCTTGTCATATGGCGTCTGCTTGATCAGATTATCCAACACTTTCCCCAGTTTCTCGTAGTTATGCATCATTCCCAATCCCTGTAAAATCATGCTGTTCTCATTTCCCCAGCCGTCGCTCACATCAAACTGGAAACTTTCCGCAACCTGGCGCACATATTTATCCGCTTTCACAATCATACCTCCTTAGAATATTCAAAATAATCAAACGCCGCCGTGAACGGCTTATCCGAACCGCTAAGCGCGTACAGCCCCACCATGGCGCCTGTAAAACGTTTCCCTTTCTTAATACCCTCGTCACAAAGATAATACACATTGTCAAGCGTACCAAGCTTCTCCTGCGCGTCCCCCACATGATAGTAAAACTCCCGCCGTAAATACTCCGTCACAACGCAAAGTTTTATTTCCTGCCGTTTTGTAAACTCCGCCGTAATATCTCTCTGAAACGCCACATGCTCGTCGGTATCAATATGTTCCGTGACCGTCAGATAAATATTTCCCTGCCGTTTTACGATACCGTACTTCAAAAATGTATTTTCATCATAATAGCAGGTAATTCCGGCTTCCTGTCCTTCACCGATCTCTCCGGCGCCCAAAAGCGTTGACGCGCGGAAAACAAAATCCTTCTGCCTCTGAACCAGTATACTGCGGCACCTTGTATCGTCAAGCCCATACCCGCTTCCCAAAAGCAGCAGTTTTCCGTCCCGCATACAAACGGTTCCCTCCTGCGGCGGTCTTGGCGTTATCCAGTTCAGACTGAGCCTTCCCGAGCCGAAATCCTCCCGGAAATCTTCTTCCTCCTGCCTTGGCAGGTTCGGAAGCGGATTGAGATTGGAAGGTCCCTTCAGACCGTTCACCACCGGCCAGCCGTCCGCCGTCCAGGTGATCGGATCCAGCGCCGTCTCACGTCCTAATATACTGTATTTACCGTTCACCATGCGCCCGCACAGATAAACCATATACCACTGCCCGTTCTGGGTCATTACCGGCTTTCCGTGCCCGCAGCGCTGGATTGCCGCGCCTTCGTCCCACTGGCGCATGATCGGATTATACGGACACGGTTCATAAACGCCCTTTAGCGTTCTGGAACGGGAAACCGTAACACGGTGTCCGGGTCCCGTACCGCCCTCCGCTTCAAACAAATAATAATAACCGTCCTTTTTCAGCAGGTGCGGTCCTTCCGGCGCCCGCTTATTATCCCCGTAAAACAGTAACTCCGCCGGCGAGATCTGTTCGGTACATTCTTTATTCAGTTCCAATATCCTTGCCCCACGGTTCAGAAGCATATACTTCCTTCCGTCGTCGTCGACAAAGATTGACGGGTCGATACCGTCCTCATCAATGACCGCCGGTTTGCCATACGGTCCTTCCGGTTTTTCCGACGACATAACAAACTGCTTGCGGTAAACCGTCCCCGTATCGTTTAAGCGGTACGTTGCCGTGATAAAAAACTTTCCGTCATGATAAGAAATATCCGGCGCCCAGAAACCGCGCCCGCCTTCCAGCCCGTCTAAAGCCGCCCATTCGGGATTGGTTATCGCGTGTCCGATGATCTTCCAATGCACCAGATCCTTGGAATGGGAAACCGGTATGCACGGGAAGAAAATAAACGAGGAATTAACCATGTAATAATCCTCTCCCACCCGCACAATGGAAGGATCGGGAAACATTCCCGTGCGGATCGGGTTCCGGTACATATCGTCCAGTCCGCAGCCGCATACCTGCGTAAAATACGCCTCGATCGCTTCAAAACCGTTCTCTCTTGCCAGATCAAACGGCGTTACAAGGTTCTTATCGCCTTTCAGGGGATCCATTCCCACACGCTCCACCAGATACCGAACAATCTCCGGATTACCCGAAAGCGTGCCATAATGTAAAATATTACGGTGTATCTCATCATAAATATTCATGCTTGCCCGGGAATATTCCACCACATACTTCAAAATGGAAAAATCTCCTGCCAATGCCGCAACAAACGCCATAAGACGGCCTTCGTCGTCCGTCTCGTCGATCTTTGAGGGCGTTTCTTCCAGAATACGCTTTACCTCATTGTAGTTATGCTCCCAGATCGCGTTTTCCAACTCTTTCATATATGCTCCTTTAATCCACCAACAGCGCCGGATCCTCCAAATTCGCCGTAGGGTCAACTAAAATCTGTGCGTATGCTCCGCCGATCTTCGCGACTTCGTCGGCAATGATCCCGCCAAACACATACGCGCCTTCATACTGCAAATGGGAATTATCTTCCTTACCGTCCGGAAAATTCGGGTAAACGCCCGCCGGTACATGCACAAACCATTTCCTGCTGGCTTCATATCCCGCTTCCTCGATCTTCGCCTTGCTCAGCGCGCACAGATCGACCACCGGAACGTCCAGCTCCTTCCCCAGCGCGATCATCGCGTCGGGATAATCCATATGTACCGCGTCCTTCAACGTCTTTTTATCGTCCGCAAACTGTCTTCGATAAAGCGGTGTTATGAATAGCGGGTACGCCTCATGCTTTCTTGCCACTTCCACAAACTTACGCAGGTTATCCTGATAGCTTCCGAAACTGTCCGTATGTCGCTCTGCGTCCGCCTTCTCGTCATTATGCCCGAACTGGATATACAAAAAATCGCCCTTGGAAATCTCTCTGTCTATGTAGCCTAATCTGCCCTCGTCTATAAAACTCTTGGTGCTTCTCCCGTTTTCCGCAAAATTCTCGATTTTTACCGTTCTCTTTAAATACAGCCCGTATGCCTGTCCGATACCGGTCTGCGGAAAACTCATAAAATAATTCTGCTTAACCGTGGAATCCCCCGCCCAAAACACTCTTACCGCCATAAAAACAGCCTCCAATTTTTCATCATTATTATGTTTAGTTTATCACAAATCCTCGCAAATTGCACTAACCTATTGGTATTATTTCCAATCAAAGAAAAAAGGGACTGCCAAACGGCAGTCCCTTGAAAAAATCTTAACAAAATTAATTATTCCTTAACGGCACCTACATTAACACCCTGTACAAAGTAGTCCTGGCAGAACGGATAAAGGATCATGAACGGAATGATCGCTACAATAATGGAAGCGTTCTTAATCGTGTTATCCGAAATCTTATCCTCTGTCTTCGGCAGGTCGTTATCCACAATCAACGCACGAAGTTTCATCTGGAAGTTATACAGAGAGTTCTTTGTAACGTAAATCTTGATGTTGGTATAGTCGTTCCAGAACAATACGGCAAACATCAAACCGATGGAAGCAAGCGCTGCCTTGGAAAGCGGAAGTACGATACGGATAAAGATTCCCATTGGTGAACAACCGTCAATCTCCGCCGCCTCAAACAAGGAAGCCGGAATACCTTCAAAGAAGTTTCTCATAAGTACCAGGTTATATACGTTGATGGACAACGGTAAGATAACCGCCCACAATGTGTTCAGCATGTTCAATCTTCTGATTACCAAGTATGTAGGAATCATACCTCCGTTGAAGATCATTGTAAACAGTAACAGATAAGCGAAGAAATTTCTTCCCGGCATCTGGAACTGGATCAACACATACGCACCCAGAGTAGAAAGCAGCAATCCAAGGAACGTACCTGAAATCGTGATTACAAGCGAGATCAGGAACGGTCTGTAAAGAGACGATCTTGATAATACCAGCTTATAACCGCCCAACGTGAACTGATTTGGCCATAAATTCAAACCGTAACCGGACGCCCCGTCGAAGGAGTCACATATAACCTTCCACATCGGAATTAAGATAATCAACGCAATGATAATGAAAAGGATTGTATTGAATACAGGGAAGGCTTTCACTTTCTTTTTCTTTTTATTTACATTACTCATGTTATTACCCTCCTTATACAATACCGCGTCCACGAACCTTCTTAGATGCCCAGTCGCAGCCAAGAACGAGTACGCAGCCTACTAAAGACTTAAACAAACCTACCGCCGTCGTATAACCATAGTTTGGAACGCCGGTGAAGGACTGTGTGTAAATATATGTCTGAATAACGTTTGAAACATCGATAACCGCGTCGTTCATCATAACGAATACGGACTCGAAAAGGTTCATAACCTTTGCCAGATTCAAAATGAATACCGTGATGATCGTGTTCGCCAACGCCGGTAATGTGATATAACACATTCTGTTCCAACGGTTCGCGCCGTCAATCTGAGCGGCTTCATAAAGCTCCGGACTGATACCGGAAAGCGTTGCCAGGAACAGGATCGTTCCCCAACCTGTATCTTTCCAGATATTTACGATATAGAAAACAGGACGCCATGTTGATGTAACTCCCAAGAAGAAAATCGGCTCCTTAATAATATTCAAACTGAGCAACACCTGATTAACAAGACCGGCTTCAGATGTTGAAAGTAACATACGGAAGATTGACGCAACTACCACCCATGACATGAAGTGAGGAAGGTAAATGATCGTCTGCACCGTCTTCTTAAAGTGGATATTGGTAATTTCGTGAAGTAACAGCGAAATTATAACGGCCATGCCTGTATTTAAGATCAACTTAATGATACTCATTTCAAGCGTATTCTTAAATGCCATCCAGAAATATGTATCCTTGGTAAACATCTTAGCAAAATGCTTGATACCAACATATACAGGAAGTTTTGTATAATCCGTAAAGGCATAACGAATACCCAACATTGGCCAGTAGTTAAAAATCAATACAAAAATAAGTACCGGCAGGAACATTACATAAAACCACTTATACAGTTTCACTCTTGCCCATACAGACTTATTATTTGAATAATATCTTGTATCATATTCGATTGTTTTCTTATATTTCAAAATATCAACGAAACAGCCTGCAACGGCAACAATGAGGCCTATGATAACGATATAGACGCCAAGACCTAAACCGTACTCAGGGTTTGAAAGATATGATGAAAGATCGTTAAACACAACCGCAAACAAAATTCCCGCAATCACGGTTGTGATAATGGAGAAGATCTCCTTTTTAAATACCACGATAATACATGTCGCAACTAAAGCCAACATGAACAAAATCCATAACGTCTTATGGTACGCAAACGCATAACCGTCATTGTTAAGATAACTCATAAAGCCATACGCGTCTTTCACTTTTGCCTGGCTCGTCATATCCGTAACATTCTGAATGATCGGAAGGAGTCCGCCGATAAAGGCGATCACAGCACCAGCGATAGCAAGAACTCGCATGTTCTTTGGTGGCTGATATACCTTAGTACCGCATTCCGGACACTTTTTTGCGTTCTTTGGCAATTCGGCATTACAAACTTTACATACTGCCATCTTATTACCCTCTTTCCTATAAAATGTAGTTAATACTAAAAGTCTTACGAGTCTCCCCGTAAAAAAATGGGAATCCCTCCGGGGCTTGCGCCCCGAAGTTCATCCTTTTTGTCATAAAATTGTGCTTTTGTGAGAAGACCCAGACACTCTTAAGTATTAGTTAAGAGAAGCTAAGATTTCTTCTACCATAGAGCCACATTCTGTCTCGTACTTAGCCATACCTTCTTCAACAGTCATCTTGCCCATTGCTACGTCAGCGATGATAGACTTTCTAACTGTCCAGATTGTTGCGCTGTACTCGTTCATAGCGTCTGTCTTCTTAATGCTTGGAGCCATCTTTGTGTTAGCGTTAAAGAGTTCCATAGCGTCCTGAGCGATCTTCGGAGAAGCTACGTCAAGACCGATATCAACGCCGCCGTTGAAGTCTGAAGCGTACTCACCTAACTTCAGAAGACCGTCAATGTGGTTGTAAGAAGCGGTATTACCTGATGACTCAAGTGCTGTTAATGTGAACACACCATTCTCATATGTGTAGTGTGTGCCATACTCCCAAAGGAGCTGTACGTCTCTACCATCAAGCATCTTTGAAAGATAATGTTCAAATACACCTTCCGGATTCTTGCAGTTCGTTGTGATACACCACTGTGGTGCAATTCTGTTAAGGTATGTTCCAACTTCTGCGATTGGAGCCATAGGAACCATAACCTCGTCAGCAGCGCCCGGATATCCAGCCTTTGATGCGTTCTGTACTGTTAAAGTGTTGCACCACTTACCAGCCCAGTATGTGAATACACCGAACTCGTCTGCATAGAAGTTATTACGGCAGTCAGATGTTGAACGGTTAACGATTTCCGGATCGATCAGACCGTCAGCATAAGCGTCTGCCAGTCTCTGAAGAGCGCCCTTCATAGCGTCCTCGCCAAATCCGTCTACCCAAACACCATTCTTCTCGTAGAATTCCGGATATGCATCCTGGTAGAATTCCGGAAGGTAGTTGATGTATGGAGCTTCGCCGCCTACAAGACCTGCTGCTGATACAACATAGGCTGTGCCTTTTGCTTCCTTCATCTTCTTTAACATATCATAGTACTCTTCGTATGTCTTAGGAAGTTCTGTAATGCCTGCTGCGTCTAACCAAGACTGCTTAACATAAGTTACGCAACCATTACCCTGAACAGCTGAGAAACCATATAAATGGAATTCGCCGTCCGGTCCGACAACCTTGGAACCTTCGAAGAGGTCAAGACCCATCTGGCTGATACGGCCTGAGTTTCTTGGCTCTGAGTTCTCCCAAGCGTCTGTCATATCCCATAAGTAACCGAGTGATGCATATGTAGCATATGCGTCTGCGCTAAGTAATACTACATCCGGTAAAGAATCAGCACCGGCACCGAATAATGTACCGATATAATCCTTGTAACCGGAATGGTCAGGACGCTCGAACTCTAAATCAATACCGAGCAATGCCTCTAACTCTGCGTAGAACGCTGGTGCATTGTCATCCTCTGTAACTACTGTACCATCACATGTAATTGTGATTGAAGCCGGCTTTTCTGCTGATGCCTTTGTTGTCTCTTCCGGTGCTGCTGTTGTTACGTCAGTGTTTCCGCTTGGAGCTGCTGTTGTAGGATCCTCATTTGCTGAAGGACCACAAGCAACTAAGCTGAATACCATAGTAAGCACCAGAAGAAGTGAAACTAGTTTTTTCATTTAAAATAAACCCTCCTTTTGGTTTTTTTGCGGGAGTTTCGCCCGCGTGCCACAAATAATTTTTTGGTGACATAGTAATAATAACATTTTTGTATGATTTTAACAAGAGTATTTTTCATATATTATTAATTTTTTTTGAACAAAATTTGAACTTCTTATCAAAAAATGCCATTTTACGCGTATTTTCGCACCTTATTCCGATTAAAAAAAATTACTGATTTTTTGTTTTTTCCCCTTCTTTTACAGGACATACTTTCTGTTTTATTGTTAAATTGCATAATTATCCTTCCAAAAATAAGTCCGTTTTTTGAAAAAATTACTAATAAAATTTTATTTTCATGGGACAATCCGCCCCTCATTAGTAATTTTTTCGTTTGTTCACAATTTCAACCGTCATAACGGCTCCGTATTCTTCTTGCATTTGTACCTGCTTCAATGTTATAAATATATTATAGTAGAATTACATTACCAAAAGGAGTCCTTATGTCAGTTCTGGAATGGATCGCCAATTACCGCACCGAAACCCTGAATATTGTTTTCCGCGCCGTCTCTTACTGCGGGGAAATCACCGTACTGCTTCCCGTTCTCTGCGTATTGTACTGGTGTATCGACAAAGCTCTGGCAAGTTTTGCCCTTTTCAACTATTTTATTTCCGGCTCGATCGTCCAGTGCGCCAAAATCGCTCTGCGCGTTCCCCGTCCGTGGATCCTGAAACCGGATTTCGCTCCTGTTCCCTCCGCCCTGGAAACGGCGACCGGATATTCCTTTCCAAGCGGCCACGTTCAGGGAAGTTCCTCCGTTTTTTTATCCTTCGCGTTCCAAAGCAAAAGTACCTTTCT